>NZ_JAGGDM010000067.1:0-548 GCF_017653625.1 Alteromonas sp. K632G | reverse complement strand
GTTATGCATCAGGAGTAGTCATGGAGCGAATGCCTCTGTCAAAAGAGCCACTCAGCCAGTATTTGCTGTCAAAGATGGCTACATCAGATACGTTTAGCTTAGCAATTTCTTCGGCTATGCTTGGAAGCGCTTTATCAACAATTCGCCCTGAAAGCTTGCTCTGGGGCATAGCTGGCTTATTTTCATTGTACCTTTTCATTAGTGACTACATAGGAGAAAGTGAGGTCACTATTTTAATTAAGAATATTTCGTCGTTTAAAACATACTCAATTCTCACTTATATCTCAGTCGCTCTTTCGGGCTTTCTTTTAACTTTTGACGCAACGCTTCTTTTTACTTTCGTTGTGATTTTTCCTGTCATAATTAATGCATTCATGGTCCGTCCATTTGTATTCGTCAACTTATATAAGAAAAACTATACTAGGTTGTTTGGGGTTATTGATGCATAACAACTCAATCAACACACTCACTTCGTTCGCTGGGACGCATACACGCAGGGCGGCTTCGCCATTATGCCCTACGTGCCTGCGCCCGTTATTGAAAAGTTA
>NZ_JAGGDM010000066.1:0-565 GCF_017653625.1 Alteromonas sp. K632G | reverse complement strand
TCGTTCGCTGGGACGCATACACGCAGGGCGGCTTCGCCATTATGCCCTACGTGCCTGCGCCCGTTATTGAAAAGTTAGGCGTCATTTACCTACAGCATAAAAAAGTAGGTTTAACTGTGACATTCCAACATCAAGGTTGTTTCGCTAGGTTGTCTTTACAGCTTGCTTTTTCGGTAGGTTCAACGGCTTTAGCAACGCGCTTTTTATCAACACCGTAACGCCAACATTTAACATCATCAGTATTCTAAACTCGCTCTTTTATCCAGCAATGTCGTTAACATCTGGCATTTCGTACAGGGTTGTTTTATCTTAAATTCAATAATTTAAACACGCGGTCTATTTGGCTAGTGGCGGCAGCAAAGCTGCGTACGTTCCTTTGTACGCCTAACAAAACGCTCTTGGCACTCCCTCCGGTCGCTGGGACGCTAACACGTGGGCTGGCTCGCTTCGCTCGGATTTTAGCCCACGTGCTAGCGCCCCAAAGCTTAGCGTTATACGTACTTTTAGGATTTACTCTCAATGGAAGACGAAGCAATTAAAGTCCAGCGGACTACAGTATTAATCA
>NZ_JAGGDM010000065.1:0-611 GCF_017653625.1 Alteromonas sp. K632G | reverse complement strand
GCTCCCACTGCTTGTACGTATACGGTTTCAGGTTCTATTTCACTCCCCTCACAGGGGTTCTTTTCGCCTTTCCCTCACGGTACTGGTTCACTATCGGTCAGTTAGGAGTATTTAGCCTTGGAGGATGGTCCCCCCATATTCAGTCAAGATAACACGTGTCCCGACCTACTCGATTTCACAAAAACAAACACTTCGTGTACGGGGCTATCACCCTTTATCGCGCCACTTCCCAGAGGCTTCCACTAAATCCAAAATTGCTTAAGGGCTAATCCCCGTTCGCTCGCCGCTACTAGGGGAATCTCGGTTGATTTCTTTTCCTAAGGGTACTTAGATGTTTCAGTTCCCCTCGTTCGCCTCGTTACACTATATATTCATGTAACGATACCTATAAATAGGTGGGTTTCCCCATTCGGACATCTGTGGTTCAAATGCATTTTGTCGGCTCACCACAGCTTTTCGCAGACTTACACGTCCTTCATCGCCTCTAACTGCCAAGGCATCCACCGTATACGCTTAGTCACTTAACCATACAACCCCAAATGGCCTTCGTTAACACTTCCTATTCTTCCTAAATTTTCCTCGTTCGCTCAGTTACATACTAAAAGTATGTG
>NZ_JAGGDM010000064.1:0-618 GCF_017653625.1 Alteromonas sp. K632G | reverse complement strand
GCTAATGAAAACAGGTAAGGGTAGTTGCACCACTTTTTTTACTAAGGCAAACGAAGTTTAGGCTGACGCCTTATAACGCTTTTAAATAAGGGGCGCAGGCATGTGGGGCATAATGGCGAAGCCGCCCCGCATGTATGCGTCCCAGCGAACGAAGTGAGTGACTTAATTTTTTTGTTAGGTGGCATTGTTTGCTCGAAGATACACACCAATATGGCCGACCGAATACTTATGATTTTTAAAGTTACCACGTTTTACAATTGGTATAGAGCCTAAAGTGTCGGTTATTTGTTGTCGAAGCTCTGGTGTATTGAGTTTAGAGTTTTTTGGAACAACTATGAGCGGCGTAAACAAGAAATGAGAAAAGTCTTGATTGCTATTGATTACTGTATACCCACTTTTTTCTAACTTGGTTCTTAGGCTGGTTAGCTTTGCTTCGTTAATTCCGTTGGAATGCAGATGGATAGTAGGTTTGGCGACTGATGTACACCCAGCTAACACAATGACAATAAATGACAGTAATATCGTTTTCATCCCTGACACCTAACTTTAAGCTAAGGGGCGCAGATGCGTGGGGCATAATGGCGAAGCCGCCCCGCGTATAGGCGTCCCAGCGACCGA
>NZ_JAGGDM010000063.1:0-694 GCF_017653625.1 Alteromonas sp. K632G | reverse complement strand
GGTAAAACACATGGTACGCAGGGGAATAAGATTGGCAATGCACATTTAAAATGGGCATTTAGTGAAGCAGCGGTGTTATACCTCAAGGGTAATGACAACGCCAAACGATATCTAGCCAAGCTGCAAAAGAGAATGAGCAAGGCGAAGGCTTTATCTGCACTAGCCCATAAAATCGGGCGATGTACTTACTTTATGTTGAAGAACCAGCAGGTATTCGATGAAGAACGCTTTTTAAACGGGTAAGTCGCACGGTGGCATGAGCTTAAAAGTCTAACTGGTTTAATGGTGAGTATCTCATTTATCGCGCAATAGTCTGCCAAAGCAGCATCGATAAATATACCGAAATGCCAAAACCTGTTGGTTTGATTAGACGTGTCCCCGTTGCGCATCTCTACCTTTTTACGAATTTGCTTACACCTTCACTGAACCTGATACTAACTGGTCGATACAGCCACTTAGATTTGAATAGGACAGAGGAAGGTTAACCGATGAATGTCTAGTGCCGTTGCCAGTCAAAAGGAATTGAAAAGCGCAACAACAAGAGCCTCTATATGTGTTTGACGTAGGCAATTTGCCTAACATCAGCCATGACAGACGAAGTAAACGAGTTCTAAAAAGGCAACGGTATTGATCTTGAAATAGTGGTCAAAGGGCTATCTTTTTTCATTGACAGCCCGGAGGCTCATATGTGTTA
>NZ_JAGGDM010000062.1:0-784 GCF_017653625.1 Alteromonas sp. K632G | reverse complement strand
GCCAGCTATCTGGAAGCTGTGCTAACTGCGGGTTTTAGTGGCATGATTAATTAGTGAGCACTCATGCGGTTGCCCTGCCAAATAAGGGGCTAAATAATAGTTTGCTAAAATGGTGAAGCGAAGCGGAACGCTGCAAACTGTTATGTGTCCCGCTTAATTTTCTTGTTATGTGTAAACAAAAAAATATCACTTTACCCAAAAATAAAGAAGTATAGCAATGATAAAGTAGATGCTAAAAATAGAATGTAAATCATATTGTTAAGGGCTACATTAAGTTTATTCCTAACCATATAGGCGCCTATACTTGCAAAGAACCAAGATGGTGTAGAAATAATTAGAGGAAATGCAACTCCCATTAAGAACTCATGATTACTAGTGGCGATAAATTTATATAAACTATATAGAGAAAAAACATTATAAAAAATTCCTGAAATAGCGCCAACTATTAGTAATATAAAACCCAAAATCTTCAATTAATCACCTTACACATAACGCTTCACATATGGGGCACAGACTTGCTGGCTATACTTGCGAAGAATGAGCAGAGCCAGCGAGTATGTGTCCCAATGAGCACAGCGAATGTACATAATGTGTTTGTTATACATACTTCTCAATCAATCCACTGAATTCATCTGCTTCGTTCGCGTTTGCGAAGGCTGAATTTGGAACGATAATCGCGTACACATTATCCAAAAACAAGTAATGGACGGCGTTTTTCAAGGTAGTTGTCGCCTGAGCTGTTAAGCTGCTTCTTTTTTATTCTCCGGATTTAGCTCTACGCTTC
>NZ_JAGGDM010000061.1:0-889 GCF_017653625.1 Alteromonas sp. K632G | reverse complement strand
CTAGGGCCTGTTGATCTTTGCTGCATATATTTCACTCAGCAGTACATGGGTAGCCACATCATCGAAAATGCCAGTGATACCATGCTGGCATAATTCCTTGCTAACTTTTCATACCTCGTTGATATTGAACGATAATGCTTTATTCGAGCAAAGGCGTTTTCAACTAGGTGGCGATATTTATAGAGGCACCAATCAACGCTGCCTTTGTCTATATCTTGGCCATAGTTCCGTTTCGGTATGACGGAGATACCTCCTTTGGCTTCAATATATTCTCTTAATGCGTCACTATCGTAGCCTTTGTCACCTACGAAAATGTTTACTTCCCTTAAATGGTCAACCAGACTTTGAGCCCGAGCTATATCATTTCTCTGGCCTTCTGATAGTTCAAAATAAATTGGAAGCCCACCACTATCCACGGCTAAATGAATTTTTGTGGAGTTACCACCTCGGCTTTTTCCAATGCACTCATTATCCTTAGTAGCTGCTCCGGCACTATGCTGATGAGCTTTGACAATCGAACCATCAGCAAAGACCCAGTCGTAATCAGCCAGTTTGGCTAACTCATTGAATAACATATTCAATAAACCTTTCTTCGACCATAAATTGAATCGGCGATAAACGGCGCTCCAACCGCCGAATTCTGTTGGTAAATCACGCCAAGGAATTCCTGTTCTCAGCCGGAAGAGTATCCCTTCAAACGTCATTCTATGTTCTGGTTTATTGTAAATGCGGCCTGTACTCTTCATTACTTGAAGTAGCTTTTGCCACCGCTTATCAGTTAGCATTAGTCTCGGCATGGTAGTGAGTTGTTCTTTTACTTTTGGCGAAGCAAATTATAACTCTTTACCATGCTGCTCAAAAACCAATCACGAAAGATCAACACGCCTTA
>NZ_JAGGDM010000060.1:0-891 GCF_017653625.1 Alteromonas sp. K632G | reverse complement strand
TACCGGCCGATTCTGCTTTGCATTTTACTAACCGTGAATACGAAGCAAACTTCTGAACTGTTGGAAACCGCTCAATATCGCCAACTTCATACAAAATGGTAAGGGCTAGAATTTTCCCGATACCTGGAAACGACTTAAGAATATGTAAATCTGTTGCACAGTGTGTTTGTGCCTGAGTCTTTACATAATGTTCAATTTTGTAGAGCTCACTCACCATTGTTTCGATTATATTTAGATTTAAATCCATGCTCTTTTGTACAGCTTCGTCTGGAAAAAAGTGACGCATCTTTTCTCTATCAGGTGAGTTTCTTAAATCTAACCGAGTTTCTAGTGCGGGTAAGTTGTATTGACTGACTGTGCTGGCAACATGCGCTTTCAGTTGAGCACTCATTCTCATTATGTGGGTGCGACGGCGAAGCGCATCTCGAATAGAGCGATGCTCCTTTGAATAAGCATGCGCGAGTGGGAAGTTCCCACCGCGCATTAGCTTCGCTATTTTTAGTGCGTCAATTTTGTCGTTCTTCGTTTTACCGGCATGAATGGCCTTCATATAAAGCGCATGGCCAAGAATGAAATCAATATTATGCTCTTCACAAAAGTCGGATACCCAATACCAGCAGTGCATACATTCAACACCAACAACAATATTGCCCAGATATGGCTTTAAAAGCGCTAACAGTTTGTCGGGTGAATCATCGATTTTTTCGTGAACGAGAATGTTGTTTTCATTATCAATAATGCAGACATAAAGCAGTCTGGTGTGAAGATCGATTCCACAATAGTACGGATGTGTATTAGTATAAAAGTTCATTGAGTTTTCTCCCTTGGTTTGGTCGCCTATTAGGATAAACTCAGTTTATGCTGATAGGGAGGAGGCTCAATGATTATCAA
>NZ_JAGGDM010000006.1:0-232373 GCF_017653625.1 Alteromonas sp. K632G | reverse complement strand
TTTTACTTTTGGCGAAGCAAATTATAACTCTTTACCATGCTGCTCAAAAACCAATCACGAAAGATCAACACGCCTTAAGCATTTCTTCCAAAATGCTATCAGATACATTATGGCTGTTGATTTTACCTATCAGCGATATTTTCCCCCACCAATGGTTCAAATCATCAAACCTATCGTTGTAATTATTGATAAGTGGAATTGCCGCTTGTAATTTTTGTCGGTTATTTGAAAGTAACTGTTCCAATACTGCACTGCCTATTATTTTTATTTTATGACAAATAGTTTTTGTGCTTGAAGAACGAATTTTCTCTTACAAGGTTGTGGTTAGTCGTATATTTTGCGTTTGACTTTACAAGGTGTAATGCACTTTTTTACCTTCCCAGTATATTTGCGACAATGCAATACAATCGGCTTACACCTTTAGTTTAATATTACAGCAATCCTGCAGGTACCTGCCTATCGTGGCTCCATTGCTTAGGTGACTGTCCATACAACCGTTTAAACTCGCGGCTAAATTGCGATGTACTTACATATCCTACATCCATTGCAGCTTCATTTACGGTCATCCCACCTACAATTTTCATTGCAGCCGTGTTCAGGCGCATAGACTTTACGAACTGAATGGGCGACAAACTTGTGGCTTGCTTGAACTTTCGATGGAATACCGCACGGCTCATGTTCACATGAGACGCCACTTCATCTATTGTGATTGGCTTGTCTAAACGGCTTGATAAATAGTGAATGGCGCGGGCAATCTCATTATCTACACCAAACGCTCTACTTGCCGACGCTCCAGCATTGCCCTTTAAAATAGCGTAGTACACTTCCCGTAAACGACTTTCACCTAGGATCGCGGTATCCGCAGCACTCTGGGTTAACTGTAATATTCTATATAGCGCCTCGGAAAAACACTCATCCCACGAAGAAAGTACGATACTTGGAGGAAGGGCACTACTGCGAGGCTAACGTGTTACCCCCGTCGCGCGCTCATATTCCATTGTAACCTCCGTCATCATCGGGGGCTCTAGCGCAATAGACACCCCTAGCAAAGGGGTTCTCTTTAGATGCATTAGGGGTTCCTGCTTCTACAGGCATAGACATACAACAGCACATATACTGTTCGGCGACATAAACATAAGACTTTCCATCAACAATGGCTTCTTTTGTGCAACTGACTATAGCAATAACAGCAGGCTCATAGATGGCTGGGGAACACCTTACCCCTTCTGTAACTCGAAACAGTTGTCCCCCTTTAACGCCGGTCTCAAACAGGCCATCTTCCGTAAGCTTACTTTCAATTAGTTGCTTTAATTTTTGCTTAAACATAGTACCGCCCAAGCTACTTCACCGATATTAGGGGGCGAAAAAACGCCTATTATCTCGCCCTATATATCAAAATACCCGTTTAATTATTGTGACTTGGTTGTTCCAAAACAGAGTGATATTTAGTCAAGAGTTTTTCGAAAGAGTCACTCCTAATTTTCCAAGTACCCTCTTCCTTCTTAAAACTCCATTTATTGTAATCCGTTCCTGGATCTACCGTTTCACCTGACTCATTGACAGTAAGATTAAGTGCTATTCTTATTGAAGCAGCGTCGTCATTGTGCATTCTCAGCGTTCTTATCGTTTTAATAGTAACACTAAGCTTTTTACAGAACCTCTCTAGCGCACCTAGCCGCATTTCGAAAAGCCGCGTTACATCGGCATCAAAAGATAATTGCTCTTGACTAATGTACGTTGACGCTTCGTCGATATCACATCGATTATATGCACCAATATAATTTTCGATTATTGGCCTAAACTCGCGATTAAGTATTTTGTTTTCCAGCGCTAATTCGGCCTGGCGCTCTTTTTCGGCGATGCTAGATTGATACCACGCGAAAGCCGTTGCACATAGGATGAAGACAATAATTAAACCCAATAGAACCTTTAAAATTTTCATAGTAGTTATTATTCTTTTATTAGTTTATTAAACAATATCTATTAGAACGCAAAGCTAAAGGGAAGTACAAGGGAAACACTAGAACAACGGGGGGGGGAAATAAACTGACTTCCTGCTAAGGTAGCAGGAAGTCAGAATGCTTATTTAATCACTTTTAAGGTAGGTTTTCCCTTTTTAGGGGGAACGGGTGCATTTGTATTATCCGACGCGTCTACGTCTTCAATAGATGCAGGCCCAGTGGCTTGAGGTTCAGATGGCTTACTTGTTTTGGCCATCTCCTCTTCGGTAGCAAATACAGTACCGGCGCCATTTTCACGCGCATAAATCGCCATAATAGCTTCGCTAGGCATGCTTAATCTTCTTGGTTGGCCACCAAAACGAGCTTGAAAAGAAAGCCCGGTTAAGTCCAACGAAAAATTAACACACGCACTAGGCGACACGTTTAAAACGATTTGCCCGTCCTTAACAAACTCTAAAGGCACTTCCACCATGTCATTCGTTGCATCAACAACAATGTATGGTGTGAGATCGTTGTCCACTATCCATTCGTAAAAGGCCCTTAAAAGGTAGGGCTGATTAGACGTCATAGATGTCATAGTGGGTTATGGATCTCGCGCTCTTGATCGGTTAGCGATGCTTTAAATGAACTGCGAGAGAAGATACGGTTCATGTAGGCATTAATTTCTTTACTACCTGCGCCATTAAGCTCAATACCTAAAGCAGGTAAGCGCCATAATAACGGAGCAAGATAACAATCAACTAAGCTGAACTCTTCGCTCATGAAGTAAGGCAATTCACCAAACACAGGTGCTAATGCAAGTAGCGCTTCACGTAAGTCGTTACGCGCAGCTTCAACATTACCTTCACCACGGAAGATACGAGCTGCTAACGAATACCAGTCTTGTTCGATGCGGTGCATCATAAGACGGCTTTGGCCACGAGATACCGGATAAACTGGCATAAGTGGTGGATGCGGGAAACGCTCATCAAGGTATTCCATGATGATATGCGATTTATAAAGCACCAGTTCACGATCAACAAGAGTTGGAACGGTTCCGTAAGGGTTTAACTCCAACAGATCCTCTGACAGATTGCTAGGATCTGTGTAGCTTATTTCAACACCCACACCTTTTTCTGCCAACACAATACGCACCTGATGGCTGTAAATATCAATTGTGTCAGAGAACAACGTCATAATAGAACGTTTATTCGCGGCTACGGCCATTCAATTTCCTCCGTCGAGAAACTAGTTATGCCCGCTAAATCGGGCGAAATTCAAATAATAAAAAAGGGGGCGAGAAGCCCCCTTTGCCATTATACATAATTCTGTGCGATTAGTGCACTTCTCGCCAGTATTCTTTCTTCAGCAAGTAAACAAATACAAACAGTACGGCAATGAAGATAAGAACCCATTTACCAATACGGTGTGACTCTAGCTTAGCTGGCTCACCGGTATACTCTAAGAAGTTAACAATATCGGCAACAGCTTGGTCGTACTCATCTGGAGACATTGAACCTGTACCATCAGATTTAATACCTACATATTGTTCAACCATTTCACCGTCGACCATAACTTCTTCGTGCATTTCAGTTGGTGTACCTTGCAAAGGTTGAAGTACATGCGGCATACCCACTTCTGGGAATACTTTATTGTTCACACCAAATGGACGACTCTCATCTACGTAGAAAGAACGTAGATAAGTGTAAATCCAATCTTCACCACGAACACGAGCTACAAGAGTCAAGTCTGGTGGCGCAGCACCAAACCAACCTGCTGCTGCATCTTCAGGCATTGCACGCGTAATATAATCAGCAACCTTTTCGCCCGTAAACTGAAGGTTTTCAGTTCCTAGCTCATCTGGAATGCCCAAATCGGCAAACGTACGCTGATAACGCTGATACTTCATTGAGTGACAGCCTAAGCAGTAGTTCATGAACAACTGCGCACCACGTTGCAACGAGGCCTTATCAGTTAGGTCGATAGGTGCCTTATCAAGATGCACACTACCACCAGCGGCTAACGCTACACCCGGTAGAAAAAATGCTAAAAAGCACATCAATTTTTTCATTAGGCAATCCTCTCTGGTACAGGCTTAGTTTTCTCGTTACGGCTGTATAGGAACAACAACACGAAGAAACCAAAGTACATAACAGTCGCGATTTGCGACGCAACAATCTTCCAGTTTTCTTGAGGTGTAGCACCTAAGTAACCTAGGAAAACGAATACAATTGCGAACACAATAAGGTTTACGGTGTGTAAACCACAACGATAGCGCCACGATTTAACACGACCGCGATCTATCCATGGTAAAGCGAACAAGGCTGCAATAGCACCAAACATCGCAAGTACACCAATTAGCTTATCAGGTACTGCCTTAAGGATGGCGTAGAACGGCGTGAAGTACCAAACAGGGAAGATATGTTCAGGTGTTTTCAACGGGTTCGCAATTTCAAAGTTAGGATGCTCAAGGAACTTACCGCCCATTTCAGGTGCGAAGAACAAGATATAAGTGAACAAGGCTAAGAAAATACAGAACGCTACTAAGTCTTTCAGCACCATGTGCGGGAAGAATGGCAAGATGTCATCAGCGATATCATACTTGCTTGTGTAGTACTCATGGATTTGGAATTTAGTCTTTTCTGACTCAGGTAACGAGCCTTTCTTATGCTTAATCGCAATACCGTCTGGGTTGTTAGAGCCCACTTCGTGTAGCGCAATAATGTGTAAGAACACTAAAATAACAATAACCAATGGCAATGCAATAACGTGCAATGCGAAGAATCGGTTTAGGGTAGCACCCGAGATTACATAGTCACCTTGTAGCCAGATAACTAAGTCTGGACCTACAACTGGAATTGCACCAAATAGTGATACGATTACCTGTGCGCCCCAGTAAGACATTTGTCCCCATGGTAATACATAACCCATGAAGGCTTCAGCCATTAGTGCAAGGTAGATAAACATACCAAACACCCAAAGCAATTCACGAGGCTTTTGGTAAGAACCGTAAATCATGCCACGGAACATATGTAGATATACCACAATAAAGAACGCTGAAGCGCCAGTACTGTGCATATAGCGGATAATCCATCCGTAATCAATTTCACGCATGATGTATTCAACAGACGCGAACGCACCTTCAGAAGTTGGTACGAAGTTCATTGTTAACCAGATTCCAGTAATAATTTGGTTAACTAAAACGATGGTAGCCAAAAATCCAAACACGTACCAAAAGTTCATGTTCTTAGGCGCTGGGTATTGGATGGCGTGCATATTCGCCACACGCATAATTGGAATACGCGCTTCAATCCACTCTAAAAAAGCATTCATATTACACAGCCTCCGCTTCTGAGCCGAGGATGATGTTTGTGTCATCTACGAACTGGTAAGGCGGAACAACAAGGTTCAACGGCGCAGGTACGTTTTGGAATACTCGACCCGCCATATCAAACTTAGAGCCGTGACATGGGCAGAAGAAACCGTCTGGAACCCCTTCAACCACTTCTTCGAAAGCGCCATCTTTAAGGTGCTGCGGTGAGCAACCTAGATGCGTACAAATACCGACTAAGATAAGGTACTCTTCTTTCATAGAACGGAAACGGTTCTGGGCAAACGTAGGTTGTTGCTCTGCTTCAGAGTTAGGATCTTTCAGTTTATCTTCGTGAGTGCTCAATTCTTCAAGAATTTCAGGAGTACGACGAACAATCCATACAGGCTTGCTTCGCCACATCACACGCACTAGCTGTCCAGGTTCAATCCCGCTGATATCTACTTCAACGTCAGCACCGGCCGCTTTCGCTTTGGCACTTGGATTCCAGGACGCAATAAAAGGCACTGCCGCTCCAACAACACCTACACCACCAACTACCGACGTGGCAACGGTCAAAAACCGACGACGGGTGTTGTTTTCTGGCTGGTTATCATTGTGTGCAGACTCTGTTGCATCTACAGATACATTGCTCATCCACATTTCTCCAGGTTCGGATAATTATGATGTATAACCCTAACTTTTACTGGTTTTATCACGTTAGGATCGCCCATCATATGGCTTGTCATGAAGTTAACTCTAAGGCACTTTTGTGCCCAATCGAGAATTCACTAAAGTTTCGTCAAATTTCGACCGCAAATGATAAAAGAAAAGCCCTTATAAACACAAGGTTTTACTGGTATTTAAGCAATAAATTAATCTGGGGTCATAGTTAAGAATTAGTGAGTGATTGGAATAAAATCAAGAATTTGACCGAAATTCGGCCAAATCCCTTTGTTATATTAAAACATTGTTATAAACCTTCGACCCAGTAGTGCGAAGATATTCTACTTACGATAATCCAGTGCTGGTGCTCTCTGCCCTAGCATGGATTCATAGTGCAACGTACTTTTTCGTAGCTGAAACTCTTGCTTCGCTTTACTAATATTTTCAGGTTCAGAGAAAAGGGATATGGCGGTTTGCGTGATGACCTCACTGGCCAAGTACATACCTTTGTAACCAATGTCAGTACCACTCATTGCTGACGCCTGCCAAGTGTGAGGAGGAGTGCCTTTTACCCAGGTGGCACTAGATAGCCCCACGGTAGGTACTTGCCAACTCACATCACCTACATCAGTTGATGCCGACCAAACAGTAATCTTTTGATCGAAGGGCTCTGGTGTGCTGTGAGCATTTTGACTAAAGGTCTGCTCGCGGGTGCTACTTATTTCGCTAGCAAACTGCTGCTCACTTTTGGTCAAGATAATCGGCGGTGAGGCGTCAATATGCTTGTGCATCAATTTTGATAAGGTCACATTAGGTAAAACATTCCACACCCCACCTGTGACTTCCCAATCAACACGGGTTTCAGTGCCAAGTGCTGCACCCTTCGCCGCTTTTTCCAATCTATCCCATAATGATAACACGACAGCAGGATGTGCTGAGCGCACGTAATAATACACTTCAGCGAAATCCGGCACTACGTTCGGCGCCGTTCCGCCATTGGTGATCACATAATGAATTCGCGTGCCATCCGGCACATGCTCACGCATTAAATTTACCATCATGTTCATGGCTTCTACGCCATCTAATGCCGAGCGCCCTTTATCTGGCGCTGCGGCAGCATGCGCAGCTACACCGTAAAAACGAAACTTACCGCTCTTATTGGCCAGCGAAGATGAGGGTGAAGAAGATGTACTATCTGATGGGTGCCAGTGAAGTGCAACATCTACATCTTCAAATACGCCAGCTTTCACCAAATAAACTTTTCCTGAGCCCCCTTCTTCAGCAGGTGCGCCAAAAACTTTCAGAGAACCTTGATTTGGATGGGTATCGAGATAATCCGCTAAGCTAAGCGCAGCGCCTATTACCCCTCCGGCAAATAGGTTATGCCCGCAGGCATGGCCAGGGTGAACATACCCGTTGGTGATAATTGGCTGTTTGTCAGACGTGTTTAATACTCCCATGCTGGGTAGAGCATCCATTTCGGCAAGTAAGCCGATAACAGGCTTGTGCTCGCCATCTTCCGTCTGGTCTGCTGGGCTGTATTGCGCAATGAATGCAGTGGGCATGCCCGCAACGCCAGCAGTAACATCAAAGCCACGTTCAATCAGCGTTTGTTGCATTAATGCGCTGCTATTATGTTCTAAAAAAACCAGTTCAGGCTTTTCCCACATGGTTTTTGCAATATGCTTCATCGTGCTTTGATGAGCAAACGTAATCGCGGCTTTAGAGTCTATAGCCGAAGCATCGGTTTGCTCAACACTTTGAGCCTTCACAGCGCCAACAACACTAATGAAGGATATGAGTATAGCGAAAGCGAGTTTATGCCAAAATGCTAAGAGTTTAGTTGTGCATAAATACATCATCATTGCTCACAACTTGCTGCTTCGTCTGTACACGCTTTAATATAAAAGGCCTCAGCAGGGGTGGCAATTAACGTATCGATAAGCGTATTGGCAGCATGTTTAGCAACGTAGCGAGTTTTTTCATTGGGTTCATTATCACCGACTTCATAAGTAACGCCATGCACGTGATAAACATCAGCAAAAAACTGTTTAAATACGCCCTTCCCTGGCGAGGTGCCAGGTTTATCTACCACTTTAAACACGCCTTTGGTTTGCGTTTGCAACTCGGCTAACCAGTCTACAACCATGTCGCTAGGGGCAATACTTTCATCTACCGGAATGGTATAAAAAACATTGTTGTGGGTAGAGTGAAAGTCCATACCCATTACAATTTTCCCGCCAGCATCCGTGATTTTATCTAAATACGTTTTCACTGCTCTGGTCTCTGGTTGAGAGAATACATTCCAATCGCGGTTTAGATCTTTATGCCCAAGGCTATGTCGCCAATGTCCATTAGCTACACCATCAGGGTTTATGTTTGGCACTACCAACACATTAAATCGCGACAAAAACGCACTGGTTTCAGACGTAGTGGTTAAGAATTGATTTAGAAAAGAGAACATAGCGACTGCGCCTGTTACTTCCGGTGGGTGTTGGCGACCTACGAAAATAACCCACTCTGTGTTTTCTGACTTTTCTAGAGCAAATGCAGACAGCGTGCGGCCTTCGGTAGATTTACCAATCGTAAACGGCTTAATGCTAAAGTCTTGCTCTGCTTGTTTTAGCCAGTTTATGTAAACTGAATTTGGAATAGGACGCTGAGCTGCCACATAGAGTGGTCGTTTTGACACAGGTAAAGATATTGTCATTCCCTGCTCTGTGGTATCAAACGCAGTTATCTCCCAGCTTTTTTGATCGTAACTCACTTTAGGTAAATACCTTGGCGTATAACCGTCAAAGGTCAGCACTACGTCTACTTTTTTTGCTTGTTTTGACGATGAATCACCTACTGCGGTAACACTAAAGTAATACCAAGGACTAGGGTTTATGGGCTTATCTTCTGGTAAGAAGCTCAATACATAGGTGCCATTTTCGTCGACTTCACAGGAATCTAACTTACCGGCTTCAAAATCTGCAGAAAAAGTAACGCCTTCGAATTCACACGCCAATGTAACAGGGGAAGCAAATGCCAGTGCAATGAAAAGTAATCGAAACATGATATCTCCATGAAATAAGCGCCCCCTAATGGTAGGCGCTTTTTTATGATGTAAAAGTAGGTTAAGTGTTTAACTTAGAATTTATGATTAAGTGTTACGTAGGTATAACGGCCAATCGATGAATGAAGGCTACTGCTGAAACCAAAGGTTTCATCGGCAAACGGCGGTTCTTCGTTAGTCAGGTTACGCATGCCTACGGTCACTTTCGTTTTTCCGCTAAATAAGGCGTCTTCACTTAAGCGGTAACTTACGTACGCATCTAACGTTGACCAATCATCGATGACGTAAGTCACTAAATCACCTGAATCGTCGGTATAATTTAAGCTAGTGTCTTCAACATCACTAACGTAACGATATTTAAGACCGGCACGCCATGCATCGCGAGAATAGGTTAGCGATAAATTAGCCCGCCATTCTGGGCGTTCGTTTTGACGAATAAGGTCGCCATCGCTACCAAATATGGCAACTTGCTCCCCTTCATACAATAACGCTTCGTTTCCAGCTTCTTGCGCTGCAACCACTAGGTCTGTGATATCGTCAGACCCTTGATCGAACTTTCGTAAATTGGCGGCACTGAGTTTAATGGAAAAATCACCTACTTCAGTTTCAAAACGGTAATCAGCACTGTAATCGATACCAGAAATGTCTCTTGGTAGTAAGTTAGTGTAGTCGTTTCGAATATATATAATTTCGTCATTTTCATCACGAACCACATTTTCATTCGCGCTACCCTGGCTACGCAATAATGTGTCATACAAAATTTGCGTTTGGCTATTTAAAATACCCACCGTGTTCTCTTGCTTGATTTGCCACCAATCGACTGTAAGGGTTAACGCCTTGGTAGGCGTAAGTACTACACCAAACGAGTAGTTTTCACTTTCTTCGGGGCTTAAGGTATCGCTACCATTTCGAAGTTCTAGCGTACCGCGATTCGTTTGTGTCAACGGATCGGTTCTCGTATTTGAACGGGCAACATTTACTGCTGTGGTTTGTGGCAGCCCTGGCGCTTTGAAGCCCCCTGAATAAGCACCACGAATTAGCGCGTTTTCATTTACCGTCCATGCAAGGGCAAATTTAGGTTTAAATATGCTGCCTACGTCAGAGAAATCTTCGTATCGGCCAGCCACCTGCAAATTCAAACTTTCAATAAAGGGTTTATCTGCCAGCAATGGAATAGCAAATTCCGCGTACGCAGATACCACATTGCGACTTCCGCTGGCATCAGGCGTAGGGCTACTTCCTAATACTTGGCTAGCAATTTCAGACGAAGTGCCACCCACTAAGTCACTGAAAAACAACGTGCCGTTCAAATCATCGGTACGTTTGTCGAAAAAGCTTTCATAGCGATATTCAATACCTGCGGCAAAACCTACATCACCGGCGGGTAAACTAAATAAATCTGGTCGAGATACTTTGGCATCAATTGAAGCAAGTTCTGTTTCTGACTCCCGCTCAACGTCCACCATAAAGCTATCGATAACACTTTGTGATACCGGCGTATCGTCAACCGTATTTGGGTTAGTTACACTGGCGCCGCTAAAAATATTGTAAGCCGTGCTTTCATCGGTACTATTAACCGCTTGTTGGAACAAGGTGGTGTTAATTCGATTTGCGGTATCGATAGTATTGGCTTTTGAATACAACACGGCTGAATCGAAGTCCCAATCGCCTATATAACCACGGGAGCCTGCTAATAAACGATAACTGTAGTCATCGACTTCGATATTTCGTGGGCCTGTATCAATGGGACGATAGCGACGAACTGTTACGTCCTCACCAAAAGGGTTGTAAAATGCATCAGCAGACACCGTAAAACGCTGTGCTGTTAGATTGCCCGATTGTTCACGAATACGTTTTGCCGTTGCCGAGTAGTAAAGGGCTTCACCGTATATCTCAACGTCGTCGTTGATTTGATGATTCACCAAGGTGTACAGGTTGAGCCTATCGACTTCAGAGCTTAAGCTACGCTGTGAGTTCGAATCGAAGCGCATATCTCGAGGTGTTGATCCAGAAGACGCACACACATCGCCACTAACGTCTGCAACACAATCGTTGTATGACGCTGGCTCAAGGTGAAACGTGCCTAAACTGTCTGAGGAGAATTCGCCCCATGGCGTTACCGTTGAGCGATTATCTAGCTGTGTATCGCCAACAAAATCAGCAGGCACTTCGCTGAAGTTGCGTAAGTCAGAACTGGCGGCATAGTCCCGCTCACTCGCCATTACCATGTCACGATGATAGTACCCACCACTAAAAGTAACGTGTGTTTTATCATTATTAAATAACCAGCCACCAGCGCCTGATAAATTGATTTGGTCGCGACCTGTACCTTGGCTACTGCCATATTGAGCTTGAAGCTCACCGCCGGTATATTTATCGTCTAATACATAATTCACTACACCTGATATGGCATCAGTACCGTAAATAGCCGCAGCGCCATCGCGTAACACTTCAACGCGTTTTAGCCCTTTAACTGGCAGCGTATTTGAATTCACAGTAGTAACAGGCACCAAGTTTTCGGCCTGCGTACCTGGGTGTAGCACTAATCGGCGACCGTTCAACAGTGTAAGTGTGTAGCCTGTACCTATACCTCGTAGATTTACTGAAGAGACATCGCCACGTGCATCGTTTACGCCACCAACTACACGCTCGCTATTAAAATTTACGGCACCTTGTTGTGGTAACTCCGCTAAAATTTCCGCGCCACTGCTTAAGCCTAAACCATCAATATCTTCAGATGACATCATGGTGACGGGCAATGCGCCAGTATCTTGCATTCCACGGATGTTTGAGCCAGTAACTTGAATACGCTCTACACTTGCTTCTTGTTTTTGAACGTCAGTAGGAGCAGAGGTAGCAGGGCGCGTACCTGATTGGCTCTCCTCTTTATTTTCAATTGGAGTAACAATGTAAGTGCTTTTAGATGTCTGCTTGTAGGTAAAGCCAGTGTCTTTAAGCAAGGTAGAAAGTGCATCCTGCACATCCATACTGCCTTCTAGCTTAGGGCTTAGTTTTTTCTTTATTCTAGCGTCTGAAAACAGAATTTGAATTTCACTGTGCTGTGCCAGTGAGAGCAATGCGTTGTCAAGTGTGGTGGCTTGAATTGAAATGTTTTCTATTTGCTGTGCTTTGATACTTGCACTTAGTGATAGTGCGACACACAGAGCTAACGTACTTGTTGTGGTTTTTGGCAACTTCATGGCTGCTCCTATAGTATTTTGTTGTGTTCCCATAAGCTAATACGCAGCCAAAAACAAAACCCTCCGCTATTTTTTCACTAATTTAACCTTTTCATTCTCTTTTTTTATTTCTACAGGCAAGGTCGCTTCAAGTGCCGTTAAAATAGCATCACCATCTGAAAGTTTAAAAACGCCACTAATACGTAAATCAGCAATCTCTTGGCTAATCACTATTTTTTTGCTTCTATAGCGGTTAAAACTGGTAATCACTTTCTCTAGCCGTTCTTCATCAAAACGTAAGTAACCGGTACGCCAACTTTGCGCTTTTACTACACTGTCCACACTTTGTTTTGCGATAAGTGCACTGGTATCATTGAACGATGCGACTGCGCCGGCTTCCAATAACACTTGAGTATCATCTTTCGCTGGTTTGTCGGTGTTCGGCTCTGCCTTTTCTTCTATGGCAACGGTACCTTCTTCTACTGCGATATCAAACCCAGCCTGTGACAGCTTAATATTAAACTTCGTTCCTACGACTCTCACCGTCTTGTTTGCGGTATGAATTAGGAATGGACGAGAGCGATCTTTAGCAATATCAAAAAATGCCTCACCTTGTTCTAGCCAGAGCTCTCTGTGCGCTTCACTAAACTTTATATTAATGCGGGTATCTGTATTTAACGTAATGGTAGAGCCATCTGATAATCCAACATTGCTCACCTCGCCAATGGCAGTAGAGTAATTATTGGCAAGCTCACTGTTATCAATACTTTGGTCAGGCGCATTGTGATGCGTGATGAGTAAAAAGCAGAACGATGCAACAACAATAGATGCCGCTAGATAGCGCATTCGATAGAAGCGTTTTTCCAGCTTTTGCCGCCAGCCTATATGAGGCGCAATGTGTGCAGAGCTCTCCCATACTAAAAGCGCATCGTCAAAAGCTGCTTGATGGGCGGCTTTGGCATCGCACCATGCAAGGATCTCACTTTCTTCTTTAGCTGTCAGTTCACCAGAGTAAAGACGCACAACGTAATCACTTGCACGTTTATTAATTGAATGCTGGTTCAAAGCGGTAGCCATTAATCTTGCACCTTATTTCGAATAGCCATCAGTGCGGCTGAAATATATTTTTCTACTGTACTCACAGAAACGCCTAATATGTCGCTGATTTCCCGGTAAGCCTTACCTTCAACGCGGCAAAGCACAAATGCAGATTTGTGATGAGGGTTAATATTTTCAAGCACGTTTTCAATTTCAATTAGCTTCTCAGCAATCCCTGCACACTTTTCCGGCTCATTGTTCCACGTAGAATATAGAGTATCAGAAAATGGTTCGTGAGCATCATGATCGCGCACTTTTGCCCGCCGCTCCCTATCTATAATTAAATTAGTCACAACGGTAAACAAAAAGCTTCGAAACGTATCTTGTCGCGCTTCAACCTTCTGTGCCAATTCATCAAGTGAAAAGAGTTTGGTATACATTTCTTGAAGAATATCTTCCACTTCGGGCGCATTAGCACGCGCTCGAACACGAATAAATCGACGAAGTGCCGGCTCATGCTCAGAAATAAGATGGTAGAGCGTAGCGTTGTCGCTTTGAGACTGCGCTATAGCTGATTGAGTATTTAAATAAACAACTTTCACACTAATTCTTCGTTCATTTCTGGCCTACCTACTAATACGCAGTGAAGCATAAACACCTCCACTTTTTTTGATTTTATTTAAGCCAGAAAATAAAAAACCCGGCGAAAGCCGGGTTTTTTGCATAAAACGTAAAATTAACGTTTTGAGAACTGTGGACGCTTACGCGCTTTGTGTAGACCCACTTTCTTACGTTCAACTTGACGAGCGTCACGAGTAACGAAGCCAGCTTTACGTAGAGCAGGACGTAACGTCTCATCGTACTCCATAAGAGCGCGAGTGATGCCGTGACGAATTGCGCCAGCTTGACCGTTAGAACCACCACCTTTAACAGTGACGTATAGGTCAAACTTTTCCAACATTTCAACAAGTTCTAGAGGTTGACGAACAACCATGCACTCAGTCTCGCGACCAAAGTACTCGTCTAGAGCACGTTTGTTTACTTGAATGTTACCTGAGCCTGGACGCAGGAACACACGAGCGGTAGAACTTTTGCGGCGGCCGGTGCCGTAGTATTGAGTATCTGCCATTTCGATTGCCCCTTAGATGTCCAAAACTTGTGGTTGCTGTGCTGCGTGCTTATGTTCTGCACCAGCGTAAACTTTCATTTTACGGAACATTGCACGGCCTAGAGGACCTTTTGGCAGCATTCCTTTCACTGCTTTCTCAATAACCATTTCTGGTTTGAAAGCTAGCAGCTTTTCAAAGTTAGTTTCTTTCAGACCACCTGGATAGCCACTGTGTGCATAATAGATTTTGTTCAATGCTTTACGGCCAGTAACCGTAATTTTATCAGCATTGATAACTACAATGTAATCACCAGTGTCCACATGAGGAGTGTACTCTGGCTTATGCTTACCACGAAGGCGCAATGCGATTTCTGAAGCCAAACGGCCTAGAGTTTTGTCTGTGGCGTCAACCACGTACCAGTCACGTTGTACCGTTTCTGGCTTTGCAACAAAAGTTTTCATTTAAATATCACCCGAATAATATCGTCGTTACTGATTTCTGAACACCAGAAATCACCATAAAATCAACACAAAGACCCCTTCGAGCCGGTCGATTCTTCCACCTTCCCAAAGGTGGGCGTAACTGGGCAGGGCGCGAATTATACAGGTTTTGACGAAAATGCGAACCCCTAATTTGCAATTATGGGTTCTTTTTCTGCACAAATTTTCTACAGAAACCGTGACAAGCCTAATTAATTCCGTTAATTTCAAGTAGAAGATTTTTCTGAAGAGAATGAATAGGGAAATAATGCGTTTATCGGCCTTGGTTTTAGTTGTGCTTCAATTTGTGGCAAGTACTCATGTTAAAGCCGAATTTAATGATGTCACGCTCACACAGGCATTCGCCGATGACAACTATGGTTTGTATCAGCAAAAAGTCCTTGAGGCTGTTTTTTCGGCAACGCCCGAATATGGTGAAATACAGATTTCGCTACATCCTCAACCAATGTCACAAAGTCGACAAGTAGTAACTCTGTTAAAAGGTGATGCCCATGTAATGTGGAGTGTGACCAATGCTGAGCGTGAGAAATTACTCACCCCAATTAAATTCCCCCTCTTAAAAGGATTGGCTGGGTACCGAGTATTAGTGATTGCAAAAGATGCCCAACACAACTTTCCACATGCAATAAGTACCGATGAGCTTAAAACCCGCACCTTAGTGCAGGGGAACGACTGGCCCGACTTACACGTACTCAAATCAAACGGGTTTAATGCGGAAGGCGAAGAATGGAGTTTATGGTTTACGTCAATGTACACCATGGTGGAAAAAGGTATTGTGGATGGTTTTCCTCGAAATGTTATTGAGGTAAACGGTGACTTAATACGTCATGCCGACAAACCCGTTACTATCGATAAAAATCATCTTCTTATTTACCCCAATTACGAATACTTCTTCGTGCCCCCTGATAACAGTGCTCTAGCAAAAAGAATTCGTGTTGGCCTGTCACGACTGATTGAAAACGGCACTCTTGAAGCCCTGTTTAATCAATTTGAATCTCATAAACTCGCCCTGACATTGGCGGACGATCCTCATCGCGCTAGGCATTTTTTGCAAAACCATTCTTTACCATATGTGCTTGATTACGCACGCTGGGATTTAGAAAAAGAAAAGGCCATGAAGGCGCTTTTAGGTGAATAATTACCTCGTGGGCCCATTTTTCTTGTTTTATACCCCGAGTTACTGGTAAAACACCCGACTAAAATTCTATTTATTATCAATTAGGAACCCCACAATGCGCAGTAAACGTGGACTAATCTCGGTTTGTATCTCTCTTATGGTTTATGCCAATCTTACCTTCGCTGACAATAGCAGCACAATGCTTAATATCCAGCAGCAGTGGGCGTCAATCAATTATGAAGCTAATAACAGCGAAAAAGAAAAAGCCTTTATAGCGCTTATTGTTGATGCTGAAGCCTTTGTTGCATCATCGAATAACAGTGCCGAAGCGCTGACATGGTTAGCCATTACTCAATCTAGTGCCGCAAAAGCAAAAGGTGGTTTAGGTGCGTTAGACTTTGCCAAAGCGGCAAGAGCAAATCTAGAAAAAGCCATAGAGGCAGATGAGCAAGTATTAGAAGGTACTGCATTAACCGTATTAGCGGCGCTGTATCACAATGTACCTGGCTGGCCGGTTGCGTTTGGCAGTGACAAAAAAGCAGCGCGCTTGTTTGAAAAGGCGCTAGCGCTTTACCCAAACAGTATGGATACGCACTACTTTTACGCAGAATACTTGTTTGATGATGGCGAGTATGAAGAGGCAGCTCGGCATTTGACATTAGCCAAAAGCGCGCCTGAAAAACAAAACCGCCCTATTGCGGACAAAGGCCGAAGAGCAGAAATAGAAATATTAGAAGCCAAGGTAACGAATAAGCTTTAAAAGCAGCGAGCAAGCTTTCATGGCTAAGCTTTAGTAAAACCGGTAAAGCGTTATGAATTAGCAGTGGTGATTTTTGCTTGCTGCCATAGCGCTTCCATCTCATCAAGCGTCATATTAGCTAAGGGTGAGCCCTTACTCTCGGGCTCGCCGTCTATTATAGACAAGTCTTCCGAGGCTATTTTATTAGCTGATTCTGCTTTGAAGGCTAAAGACTCTACTACTTTAAAGCGTTTGGCGAATTTATTACTGGCATTGCGAAGCGCTGTATCTGCATCGACTTTACAATGTCTTGCCAAATTAACCATAGCAAACAATGCATCGCCAATTTCTTCTTCTAAGGCTTGCTGATTAAGGGTTTCGGCGTCAAGCTCTTGTTGAATTTCTTCAACTTCTTCTCGCACTTTATCTAAAACAGGTGCAACGTCTGGCCAATCAAAACCCACCTTCGCACAGGCTTTTTGTAATTTTTGGGCATACATTAATGCCGGCATTCCCACTGGCACATCATCAAGTAGACTCGGGAAAGCCAGTTCATTATCTTTACTCGGCGATGTGGAAGTCGGCTTTTGCGTTAAAGCCCGTCGCTTTGAATTCTCATGCTTTAACGCTTTTTCTTGGGCTTTTATACTGTCCCACTGTGCAGTTAAGCCTTCTTCGCTGCTTGGCTGCGCTGAAGCATTGCCGAATACATGTGGATGACGGCGGGTCATTTTGTCGCTAATGCTTTTCGCAACATCGTTTAAGGTAAAATGGTCTTCTTCCTCTGCAATACGGGAATAGAACACCACCTGAAACAACAAGTCGCCCAGTTCGTCACGAATATCTGAAGGCTCCCCTTTCGCGATAGCATCAGCCACTTCGTACGCTTCTTCAATGGTATAGCGGGTTAGGCTTTCCATGGTTTGCTTAACATCCCACGGGCAGCCAGACTCCGGATCACGAAGCTTCGCCATTATTTCTTGAAGTCGTTTTATCTCAGGCAACTCAGAATTGTTTGCGTTTTGCATCCGTTATGCCTTTTAACTGACGTAATCGTGCAAGTACTTTTGATAAGGTATCTAAGTCTTGTACTTCAATAGAAATGGTAATTAGCGCCGTTTGCCTGTGTTTATCACTTAAACTATTCACACCCAGCAATGGCACGTTTTCATTTGCCAGCACGGTTGTGATATCGCGCAGTAAACCAGTTCTATCGTGGCAGAAAATATCGACAGAGGTTTCAAATCCTACTTTAAGTTCTTGAGACCAGTTCACCTCAATTTGCCGTTCTGGGTGCTGCTCAAGCAAATGCTGCAATTGATCGCAGCTTTCTTTATGCACGCTTACTCCACGCCCTTGCGTGATATACCCCATGATGGGCTCACCCGGAACGGGTTTACAGCAATTGGCCAACTGGCTCATCAAGTGGCCAACCCCTTGTACAACAACTGCGTCTTTCTTGCCTGCACCTTTAGCCGTTCGCTTTGTTTTTACTTTAGGGCTAATTTCAGGCTTTTCTGGCTCAGGCTCTTGTAAGAAATGAATAAAGTTGATGACTTGCATCACCCTCACATCGCCCGTACCTATAGCTGCATACAAATCGTCAACGCAATGTCCATTGAACTTCTCGTATACTTCACTGGTGATCTTCAAAGGCAAATGGGCGCGATGCAATTCACGCTCTAGCAGTTCTTTACCCGCAGCTAAGTTTTTATCCCTGTCTTGTTTTTTGAAATAGGAATGGATAGTAGCGCAAGCGCGAGATGAGTGAACATAGCCCAAGCCTGGGTGCATCCAATCTCGACTGGGGTTAAGCTCTTTACCAGTAAGCACTTCTACTTGGTCACCGCTATGCAGCTGATAAGTAAAAGGCACAATGCGTCCATTGGCTTTCGCCCCAATACAGCGATGCCCAACGTTGCTGTGAATATAGTAGGCAAAGTCGAGGGGGGTAGCACCTTGAGGCAAGTCGATAACATCGCCTTTAGGCGTAAACACATATACGCGGTCATCAAATACCTGGCTGCGCAACTCTTCCACCATATCACCAGATTCGGCCACTTCTTCTTGCCAGGCTAATATGCGGCGAAGCCAGTTTATGCGTTCATCGTAGCCCGACTGTTTACCCGTACTGCCTTCTTTATATTTCCAATGCGCGGCAACACCTAGCTCGGCGTCTTGATGCATTTTGTGAGTACGAATTTGAATTTCTACCGGTTTACCTTCTGGGCCCACAATAACAGTGTGAATAGACTGATAGCCATTAGCTTTAGGCGTGGCGATATAATCGTCGAATTCATTGGGCAAATGCTTGTAGCTGGCGTGCACGGTGCCAAGCGCGGCATAACAATCTTGTAACCGCTCAGCGATTACCCGCACAGCACGTATATCGAAAAGTTGTTCGAAGGTAAGGCGCTTTTTCTGCATTTTTTTCCAAATGCTGAAAATATGTTTTGGCCTACCGTATACATCGGCGCGAATATTTTCGCTATTCATTAATGATTGAAGATCATCAACGATGCCATCAATATAATCGGCTCGTTCTCGACGTTTACCGTCAAGTTGCTTAGCAATTTGTTTGTAGGTGATAGGATGCAAATAGCGAAAAGCTAAATCTTCCAGCTCCCATTTTAACTGACCTATTCCTAAACGGTTAGCCAACGGGGCATAAATGCTAGCACATTCACGGGCAACCATAACCCGCGTTTCTTCATCCGCTTTTTTCGCTTGTTGAAGGGCGCAAATACGTTCTGCCATTTTAATCACAACGGCTCGAACATCTTCAACCATAGCAAGCAACATACGACGAATACTATCTATATGTTGTTCATCAGATTTTTCGTTGAACGGCGAGCCATTATTTTTTCTAGCGTGTAAGGTTTTAATGGCGTCCATACGCCTAACCCCCACCACTAAGTCACGAATTTCAATATCGAATTCTTGCTCAATATCAGCTTCGGTTAAACAGTGTTGTTCGCAGTAAGGAAAGACCAATGCCGCCTGCAAGGTGACGTCATCCATATTCAACTGACAGAGTATTTCGACCATTTCTTGGCCAACGAGAAGGCGCTCTGGCATAGAAGACACACTGCGTAGTTTGTCTTTCGTTTCTTCACTTAAATCGAGACTGTCTAGCCACACCTCAAAAGGAGGCCTATCGGCTGCATGCACTTTTCTTGTTGTCACCATAACCGCTGCTCGCTATTGCTGTTGGCGTGAAAATAGCGCCATCGTTTCCATGTGATGGGTAAAGGGGAACATTTCAATCACACCCGCTTTTTGCATTTGATAACCTCCATCTATCAGTACACGCGCATCCCGCGAAAAAGTGTTCGGGTTGCAAGAAACATACACTATCGTACTAGGAGTTGCTCGAACCAGGGCATGACAAACCGTCAATGCTCCTTCTCGAGACGGATCAAGCAAGACTTTATCGAAGCCACCCGCTAACGCTTTATCCACTGATTTTTCATCAGCCAAGTCAAGCTGCATCCAATCCACGTTCGTTATGCCCTGTTCGAGGGCGTTACTTTTGGCGCGCTGCACCATTTCAGCAACCCCTTCTACCGCGCTTACGGTGGCGCCACTGTTGGCAATGGGCAAGGTGAAATTACCTAAACCACTGAACCAATCGGCTATACGTTCACCGGCTTTTGGCGCTAACCACGACAGGGCTTGCGCCACCATTTTAGTATTTACTTCTGCGTTCACCTGAACAAAATCATTAGGCCCAGGTTGCAAATAAAAGCCGTCTACTGTGTTACAGGTAATTGGCGCTATTTCATGCAAATGAGTAAATTCGCCATTACCGTCTTCGATTGTCATATTCACGTTTTGTTCCACAGCGAACTGGGAAAGCGACGCAATAAAGTCGTTGGCTAATGAACGGGTATGCTTTACCGTGACTTGCACCGCGTTTTCTCCGGCCAATAAGCTGACATGCCCAACCAAGCGAGCGCTAGCATAGCCAGTAATGGCAGATTTAAGTGGCGCGATAAGTTGACTTAACGATTCAACTAAAACTGGGCAGCCTTCGATATCAACAATGTTTTTGCCTGCATTTTCTCGAAAGCCAAGTTTTATTTTATCTGGGTTTCTTGCATCAATTGCTAGTCGAGCTTTACGGCGGTAACGTGGTCGATTACCACTGACGGGCGCTTGCCAGGCCCCCTCGTTGAAACCGAGTTTACGCTGGAACATACTTTTAAGCGCATCGTCTCGCAGTGCGAGGGCTTCCTGAGGCTCTACGTGCTGGAGCTGACAACCACCGCACTGATTTGCCACCCCACAAAACGGTTTTTGGCGATGCTCTGAGGGGGTATTCACCTTAGTGACTTTTGCGTTAACAATCTGCTTGTTGCTTGAAAGTGCTTTTATTTCTACGGTTTCACCAGGTAAAGCGCCATCAACAAAAAATAAGGTTTCACCCCGAGCAACGCCCTGCCCCTGCCAATCCATACCATCAATGGTTACCGCTTCATTAGCAGTATTAATGTCATCAACCGAGGGCCATGATTGTTTAGTTTTTACAATGTGCTGCTTTTCACCTGAGCCAGCACCGCGTACTCGCCCTTTCACATTGCTTTTGTTTTTGCCTTTGCTCGGCTTATAAAATATGGCCACGTGGTGCTCCCGTTACATTAATTTTCAAGAATAACGGTAGCAACCGCATAGTGAGTTTCATCGGAAATGCTGATAACACTAGAGGTAATGGCTCGCTGTTCACACAGCATGGCAACCTCTCCAGTAAAGTGAAGTTCTGGCGCGCCTAAAGCATTATTGCGCACTTCAATATGTTGCCAACTGACGCCGTTACCAATACCTGTCCCTAACGCCTTCACTGTTGCTTCTTTAGCGGCGAATCGCTTGGCTAAATAGCGCACGGGCTCATTACTAGCAACATAAAGGTTAAGCTCGTAAGGCGTGAGTACACGTTTGGCGAGGCGCTCGGTAGTAGCGTCGCTTTTATTCAAACGTGCAATTTCAATAATGTCTGTGCCTAATCCAGCTATGGCCACAAGGTATTCTCTTTTTGGTTTTTAGCGTTTACTTTCAATTTTACTTGTTTAGCAACTTAAACGGATGTGACGTTAGATTCCACTTCTTGCTTCTAACATGAGCTTACGCATATCAGCCACCGCAGTGGCTAAGCCATCAAACGCCGCTCTTGCGATAATTGCATGGCCAATGTTCAGCTCAATAAGTTGAGGGATAGCCGCAATCGGTTTCACGTTATGGTAATGCAAACCATGACCAGCATTCACTTTAAGACCTCGTTTATCGGCATACTCAATACCTTCCACTAATCGAGCTAGCTCTTCTTCAAGTTCGGCTTCACTGGTTGCTTCAGCATACTGGCCAGTATGAATTTCTATATAAGGCGCACCGCACTCAACCGCTGCGTCTATTTGCTGTTTATCTGCATCGATAAACAAAGACACCAAAATGTTCGCGGCCGCTAAACGCTCGCATGCTTGTTTCATCACGGCCAAATTACCCGCTACATCGAGGCCGCCTTCAGTGGTTAGCTCTTCACGCTTCTCAGGCACTAAGCAACAAAACACCGGCTTTACTTCCTCGGCAATCGCTAGCATTTCGTCGGTAACCGCCATTTCCAAGTTTAGGCGCGTATTGATAGTTTGCGCCAAAATGCGTACATCTCTGTCTTTTATATGGCGACGATCTTCACGTAAGTGAACAGTAATACCGTCTGCTCCAGCGCGCTCTGCAACATCTGCTGCATGCACAGGATCGGGGTAGTTGGTACCACGTGCATTTCGAAGTGTGGCAATGTGATCGATGTTAACGCCAAGAAGAAGTGTACTCATTAACAGATACCTATAGTAGAACAAGCCTTTGGTAATCAGCGCTTCATAGTAAAGGCGCGTATTACCTGTCTAAAATTGATTAAGCGCTATTGTAACAAACTTTCGAACTATCACATGGCAAAAAGCGTGATTAAATATGCGTAACACTTAGCTTGCTAGTGCTTTCGTACCACAAATAACTCTCTACTTTTTAGCGGTTTATCACCAATTAGCGGCTTGAGTAAATCACGACATAACACTTTGGCCACACGTTTACTCATGGGCGTAAACTCACCTTGGGCTAGGGCAAGTAATGCACTACCCGGTAAACCCTTGCGAGTATAGCTATTTGGCACATCATCTGGCAGCGCACAAAAGCCAAATTCAGGCTGCAGTACATAGTGCTTTTCGGCCTCGATGGGCATTTCATATTCTACATCTTCAGTGAAATCAGGCAGTAATCCCATTTCATCTAGAAGTGACAGTTCAAATTTTCGCAGGGTAATTTCAATGTCATCATCGCTAAATAGCGCTGTAAGCGCCTGACCGTAAGCTTCAAATACCGCATCACTGGCAAGGCCAGCAGGCATTATTCGATTGGTAAGTTCATTGAGGTACATGGCACAAAATAGCGGCGTGCCCACTAAATTAATGGATGGCGCGGTGCTTTCTACATGCCGCAAGTTTTTTAAATCAGATTTACCGGCAAGTTGTAGTTTGAGAGCTTGAAAAGGTTGAAGCAGACTTTTTTTATCGGACTTACTGTTACGTACACCTTTTGCCACGGCACTCACTTTGCCTTGTTCTAGGGTAAAGAAATCGACGATATAACTGGTCTCTCTATAGGCTCGGCGGTGCAACACAAAAGCAGTCAACCAGTCGTTATTCATTCATTTTCCTGTATGTATTAGCAACTCTAACAGAGTAATGGGCTTAGCTTCGTTTAATGCGTACCACTTTCATGGTTTCAAACTCAATCCCTGCCACCTCTTCTACCTGTCGGTAGTAAGTGATATTAACCCGCGCACCTTTTAAGCTTTGATACTGCTTTTTGCGGCGATAGATAAAGGGTACATCAATGCCTTCAAGCATTACCGTGTGACGTATCCAGTCATCTTCTTCACGCTGGACATGCGACACCACTTTCATATTATCAGACTGATTTAACTGGCCATGCTTGCTGATTAATTTGTCAGTCTCTGATTTCATGTTATTCACCTTGCGCCGCGTTGTATTCTGATATGTGAACGTTAAGCGCTTTACCTTTAAGCGCTTTCTAGCTGTTCGATAATAAGCTGTACCGACTCCTGGCCGCGAAATACGTTTACATCTAATCGGTAGGCAATGCGTACCTGCTTCACCATGGCATTGGGCCAAGCTTTAATATCAATATTAAAGGCAATCGCATCCACTTCGCCAACCGAAGGCTCTCGTAGTACCAACTTTAAGTGTTTTTCACCCACTAGTCGCTGTTGCACTACTTGAAACTCGCCATCGAATAATGGCGATTCAAAGCCCTGCCCAAACGGGCCAGCTTGCCTAAGCAAGTGGGCGAATGGCAACGATAGCTCTTGGCCCGTTAAACTGCCGTCAGACAGTAACACTTGGTTACCGTCTAGTTTATCCATATGCTGCTTAGCAATATCGATGAAGGCCTTTTGGAATGCGGCTAAATTAGCCACCGGCAAACTTAGCCCTGCTGCCATTGCATGGCCACCAAATTTGTCAATAACACCCGGAAAACGCGTATTCACTTCATCGAGTACATCGCGAATATGTACCCCTGGAATAGAGCGAGCCGAGCCTTTTATTGTCGTCTCGTCTTGATGAGCAAAAGCGATAACCGGTTTCAAATACTGTTCTTTTAAGCGCCCCGCCACAATACCAATCACACCTTGATGGAAATCGGCTTGATACACCACTAACGCGGCAGGAATATCGCCTTCGGTAAGAGACATTTTTTCTAGCACTTGTTCTGCTTGCGCCTTCATTCCGGTTTCTATTTCTCGGCGTTCACGGTTAAGTGCATCTAGCTCCGAGGCTATCATGCGAGCTTGCATCGTATCGTCTTCTAGCAGGCAAGCTATGCCTTGAGACATATCATCTAACCTGCCAGCAGCATTTAAGCGAGGGCCAATAACAAAACCTAAATCGGTTGAAGTAAGGTGAGCGCAATCACGGTTAGCCACTTCAACCAACGCTTTAATACCCGGTCTGCATTTACCTGCACGGATACGCTGCAGGCCTTGATGTACCAAAATTCGGTTATTTTTATCTAAAACCACCACGTCGGCCACTGTACCTACGGCTACAATATCTAGTAACGATGCCAAATTAGGCGCTGGAAGATTCTTTTTAGTAAACCAATTTCGTTGTTGTAGCTCGGTTTTAAGTGCAAGCATGATGTAGAACGCCACGCCAACCCCCGCTAAGTTTTTAGAAGGGAACGTACAACCTGGTTGATTGGGGTTCACAATAGCATCGGCAGGGGGAAGGTCGTCACCGGGTAAGTGGTGATCAGTAACAATAACCTCTATGCCCAAGGCTTTTGCATGCGTCACTCCGTCAATACAGGCAATGCCGTTATCTACCGTAATAATAACGTCAGCGCCTTGCTGCTTGGCGATATCCACAATAGGGACACTAAGGCCATAACCAAAATCGAAACGATTTGGCACCAAATAATCAACCTTTTTAAACCCCATCATATGCAATGAACGAATACACACTGCAATACTGGTCGCCCCATCGGCATCGAAATCACCCACTATAACAAGCGTCTTATCTTGCTCAATAGTGTCTGCCAGAATACTTGCCGCACCGGCCATGCCTTTTAACTCATTGAAATGGGTAAGGCCCTTCAGCCCATTTTCTAATTCGCTAATATCTTGCACATTTCTGCCGCGATAAATACGGTCTATTACAGGGTGCAAAGTAGAAGCAAGAGGGGCGTCACCAGTTTCACGGCGCACTACAGGCAATATCATCGACATTCATCACTACGGTTAATTAGAGGGTAATGATACCCAAGGGAATGAGGTAGGTAAAATCAGAACATAAAAAAACGCACCTAGCCTGAGTATTCACTTTTGCTACGGTGCGTTTTAAAAAATTAAAATTGGCGCTATTCGGCTTGCTCAATAGCCTGTGCAATCATACCTGCAGGTTGGTAACCTGGAATTAGCGAGCCATCTGGCAATACAATGTTAGGGGTACCGTTTACACCTAGTTTTTGTCCCAACAAATATTGCTCTGCCACTTTGTTAGCACATTTAGCGGTTGCCACATCGTTGCCCGCTTTTGCATCAGTTAATGCTTTTTGCGGATTTGCTGCACACCATACCGACACCATATCTTGGTAATTCTGGCTGTCTAACCCTGCACGAGGAAAAGCCAAGTAGTTTACCGTAATCCCCAAGTCGTTTAAGTCGCCCACTTCTTTATGAAGCTTTCGGCAATAACCACAAGTGGTATCGGTGAAAACACTGATCACATGCTTTTCGTTTTTAGCTTTAAACGTAATGGCTGATGATTCCATTTCCTTCACACCTTCGATGCGAAGGTCCGAATAGGCGGCTTCGGTTTCATTACGCATGCCTTCATCTATATTGAGAATACGCGCCTGAACCAAATATTTAGCATCATCACTGACATAGAAGAAACCGCGATTGGTCGATACTTGTACCAAGCCTGGAATGGGTGAATCAGCAAGAGAGTCAACCTCTAGCCCCAGCATATTAGTCAGCTTACTCTTAATTGCCGTTTCATCTGCTGCGCTTGCGGCACTCGCGAAAAGGCTCGTAGTGAACACCATTGCAACCAATAAGCTAAATTTTACTACTTTCACTATATTTACTCCGACAGCAATCATGCTTTCAAAATATTAAAATGGGATATAACTAAGACCGCCCATGCAAGAGAAAAATTTCATTTGCGCATTTCACTAAAGCGATACTTAGCGAGTATTTAACGTAATGCTATCACACCACTCGCTGGGTAACACTGAAGTTTGCCTTGCCAATTAGTGGAGTTATCCCCTAGGGTGATGGCTGTGAATGAGCGTTTGTAAACGCTCGGTCGCCACATGGGTATAAATTTGGGTCGTCGACAAATCGCTGTGCCCCAACAACATCTGCACAACCCGCAAATCGGCGCCATGGTTGAGCAAATGGGTGGCAAAGGCATGACGCAAAGTGTGTGGAGACAGATGCTGTTCAATATTCGCTTTAACAGCATAATATTTAATACGATGCCAAAAAGTTTGCCGCGTCATTTTTTGACCACGTTTGCTCAAATACACATAGTCTGATTGCTTAGTGGCCAGCACGGGGCGGGCAGTTTTTATATACGTTAATAGCCATTCTATGGCATCTTCACCCAATGGCACTAACCTGTCTTTATTACCTTTACCGGTAACCCGCACCACGCCTTGCTGTAAGCTTACCTCGCTCATTTGCAAACCGATAAGCTCACTTACCCGCAATCCTGTGGCATAAAGCACTTCTAGCATGCTTTTATCTCTACACTCTATTGGGTCTTCTACTAAGGGGGCAGCGAGTAAATCTTCTACTTGGCGTTCACTTAAAGAGGAAGGCAAAGATTTAGGTAGTTTGGGATTTGATAAGGAAGATATAGGGTTATCTACCCGTATTTGTTTACCGATTAGATACGTATAAAAGGCTCGTAGCGCACTCATTGCCCGTTGTGTACTTCGCGCCGAAAGCCCCTTGTCGTGGCGGTAGGCAAGATAGTCTTGCATCATTTCGGTGGTCAGTACCGCAATGTCTTTAACACCTTGGTTATTACAGAATATAGCCAGTTTAGTTAAATCGGTACGATAGCTTTGCTGCGTATGATCAGACAACCCCTTTTCAAGCCACAGCATGTCTATAAAGTCATCGATATGTGCCTGACTAGCAGCAGGCACATAAGTGAGCTCACGCGCCATTAAAAGCCACGCTTTTGCTTGATAAGCTCATAAGCAGACTGAATATCTTGGGTCTTTTTCTTCGCCATTTCCATAGCTTGCTCAGGTAACCCTTTCGAGACGAGTTTATCTGGGTGGTGCTCAGACATACGTTTTCGGTAAGCACGCTTAATGGTTTTTTCATCATCTGATGCACTAACACCCAAAATACGATAAGCATCATCAAGAGATTGTTTTTCGGTATAGGCACTTTGTTGCGAAGAACGCTGACGCCCATTGGGGCCTTGTCCATTTGGGCCACTTTGTCCGCCTCGCTGCCTAAAGCGTATTTCGGCTTCAAACATGGAAATAAGATAATCGAGATCACGGCGTCTAAAACCCAGCGGCTTCGCTACTTTTTCTAAAACCACATACTCTTCTTGGGTTAACTTGCCATCGGCAAATGCCGCTTGAATCAATATCTCCAAGAAAACTTGTAATATATCTCGGCGACCATGACTGGCCTCGTACAACCCTTTCAACGTATCAGTAATAGGGAAGTCTCTGGCTTTACCTTCACGAAATGCTTCTTGTGCTTCTTTTCGTGCATCACCGGTTAACTTCATGTCATCCATGAGTGCAGTAGCAATTTGAATTTCACGACTGGTTACTTTGCCATCAGATTTCGCTAAATGACCCAGCGCTGAGAACAAGCTATGAAAAAATACCGCTTGTTGCTTCATACTATTTTGATCGGTAAAGAAACGGCCAAACCCACCGAGTTGATTAAAGTCTTGGCTGTACGCCTTATCGAAGAAATGCCCTACGATTAGCCCTAAAATAGCGCCGGGGATTTTTAAAAACATAAACCCAAAAAGCACACCAAGGATTTTTCCCCACACGGCCATGTCAGTATTCTCCTGTAATCATTAGCGCATTATTGATGATGATTTTGCACTCAACCCACGTCTGAAATCGTTGTTTAAGCACTATGATCTGCAAGCCTTAAAAGGCTATAAAAATAAAGTAATCATTAGAAGTAGGTACAGCTTGACGCTTTTCAAGCTAAAAACTCGTCTATTCGCTTCATTAATTGAGACGATTTTTACCCAATAAGTCAGTAAATATGCGGTAAATCCCTATTTAGATAAAGAGAAATACGATTTTTTTAATCCAATGGTTGGTAAATACAACAGAAGTGCTTAGAATTGACGGCTAATTACATTGCGTTAACTGCCAACGCTACTAGGTTGGCGTATTATTAACTCTATGCAGAACTATATGTGTGCCTTAAGGTCACATCATTATAGTGTCAGCACCGAATAACAAAACAGGCCATTCACCACCGCATGAAAAAGACCTGCGCCATGCTTGTTTCCGCGACCTTGTCTACTCACGTCGCGTTTGCACAGGAAGCTAATCCAGAATCAGTCTCACCGCTAGCCTTTTGCTCGGTGGAGCCCATTGTCTTTAAAAGCTCAGCACTTATGCCGAAGGGGCATGTGAAAGTTGAAGCTAACCGAACTGAAATCATCGAAAATAAAGTAGCACTGTTTTCAGGTAATGTTGATATTACATCTGATAGCGCCATCATCAGTGCGTCTCAAGCACAAGTGAATGGCAATGGTGAAGACGTGCTAGCAAAAGGCGATGTGCATTTTCGCGATGCACAGTTAAGCGTAGAAAGTGATGCGGTGTCACTTCGTTCAAAAGAAGAACGCTTAGAAATGCAAAACACCCGTTATCAACTCACTGGGTTTGTTGGACAAGGCGCAGCCGAAGACATATTGGTTGATACCAATGAAGGTATTGTTTTAAAGGAAGTGAGTTTTACTACCTGCCCCGAAGGCCATGAAGATTGGATGATTCGGGCCAGTGAGATTAGCATTGAAAAAGGCACAGCATGGGGTAAAGCCAAACATACCCGCTTTTATGTCGCTGACGTTCCTGTTTTCTATCTCCCTTATTTCGCATTTCCAGTAAGTAATGAACGTCAAACAGGTTTATTGTTTCCCGAAATAACAAGCTCTAGCAATACCGGCATCGATTACACACAACCATTTTATTGGAATATTGCCCCTAATTTTGACATGACCATTTCGCCTCGGGTGATGACCCAGCGCGGTATTCAGCTAAATACAGAGTTTCGTTACCTAACCGAAAAAAGTGAAGGGACCGCGTACGTAGAATACTTGCCAAGTGACAGTGATATTGAAGGGTCTCCCGATCGTTATTTCTACCGTTTACAGCATCAAGGTCAACTTAACGATAACTGGGTACTGGGTATCGATTTCAATGGTTTGAGTGATGACAACTACATTGTTGATTTAGGCTCTGACTATTATAACAGCGCAGATACACACCTTTATCGTACCGTAAGCTTGGGCTATTACACCCGAGATCTCACAGTAAATATGCAAGTAAAAGACTTCGAAATATTGGGTGATACCGCCGACAGTTATCGTGCGCTTCCTGAAGTGAAAATTGATTACCGTACGCCTTTTGGCCGCTATTTCGAATTTAGTGTTAACTCTGAACTAGCGTATTTTGACAACACTTCTGAAACCGCGCCAACAGCAACCCGCTTTCATGTAGCCCCCACCCTCTCTATGCCTATTCGTGCAGCATGGGGTGAATTTGTTGCTGAAACCACTGTGTTGCAAACGGTTTATAAGCAAGAAAATATTCAAGATACTGACTTAGAAGAAAATGTAGAGCGTACTTTAGGTCAAGCTCGCCTATTCGGCGCGCTGTATTTCGAAAAAGATTCCTCATGGTTTGGTCACGATACCGCCATGACGTTAGAACCTAAAATTCAGTATCTTTACACCTCATATGAAGACCAAACAGCGATTGGGCTGTATGATTCAACGCCTCTGTTAACCGATGTTGAAGGGCTATTTAGAGGGCAAGAATTTACCGGATTGGATAGAATTTCAGATAACAACCAAGTTACCCTTGGTATAACCAGTCGAATATTGGATAAAAACAATAGGGAACAATTTGTACTTAGCTTGGGTCAGATATTCTACCTTGAAGATAACAAGGTTATTGCCGCGACTAAAAATCAAGACCGTTCGGCGCTAGCCGCTGAGATGGACTGGCGCTTTAACAAAAACTGGTACGCCCATTCTGATATTCAAGTGACTACCGACACCGACAAAGTTGACTTAAGTAGTGTTGGCTTAGAATATCGACAAGATGCAAAGCGATTTATTCAGTTGAGTCACCGATATGTTCGTGACTTAAGTGGTGAAACCATTGACCAAGTGGGAATATCGGCGAGTTGGCCTATTGCTGAAAACTGGCAATGGGTGGGTAGAACTTACCGTGACATCGAGCGCGATAGAAGTATTGAGACTTATGCAGGTATTCAGTATGAATCCTGTTGTTGGGCAATACGCTTAGTGGCAGAAAGAAGTTTAAGCAACCGTTATGATTCATCGGGTGAACAATCTACCGACGATTTCGATACGGGTGTGTCATTACAATTTATATTCAAAGGTATCGGTACGTCTGGTACACAAAGAAGCATGTTACAAGATGGCATGTTTGGCTATCGTCAGCCATATAGTTTAAATTAATCCGTTGTAGCGTGGGGAGTAGCCCTACGTTAAGCATTAACCAATAATAAAAGAGTGAGTATGAAGTTCATAATCCGGGCCTTGTTAGTCAGTGCAGTGTTGTCGTTTAGCAGCTACGCGCAAGAAGTAATGCTTGACCGCGTAGCGGTTATTGTCGATCAGGGTGTTGTACTTCAAAGTGAAGTCGATGCACTCATGAATGACGTTAAACGTAACGCAGAGGCAAATGGGCAAGACCTTCCTTCTGACCGCGCACTGCGTACTCAAGCCATTGAGCGTTTAATCACCAAAAGTCTTCAATTGCAGATGGCACAAAGAATGGGTATTCAAATAAGCGACCCACAGCTTGAACAAACCATTGCAAATATTGCTGCAAACCAAAATACCACGGTAGATGAACTACGCAGACAATTGCGTTTAGAAGGCATCGCTTATGAAGATTACCGTGAAGATATACGCGAAGAAATCGTGATGGGTGAAGTACGTCGCGCGAATGTTCGCCGCCGTGTTTATATTACCGACCAAGAAAGAGAAACCCTTATTGAACTTATGGAACAACAAGGTGCAGAACAAGAAGAATACCGTCTAGGCCACATTCTTATTGGCTTTCCATCGGATCCTTCCGACGAACAAATCGATGCAGCAAGAGAGCGTGCAGACAAAGTACTTTCTCTATTAAATTCTGGGTCAGATTTTGCTAAAATAGCTATCGCATCATCATCAGGTAATGAAGCCTTAGAAGGTGGTGACATGGGTTGGTTGAACATTAACGCTATGCCTACCTTGTTTGCTGAAGCGATTCAGGGGAAAGCAAAAGACGAGCTAGTCGGCCCTATCCGAAGTGGTGCTGGTTTTCATATCTTGAAAGTATTAGATACTCGAGGCATTGAAAAAGTCACTATTGAAGAGGTTAACTCTCGTCATATCCTCGTTAAGCCTTCAATCATACTCAGTGAAGACAAAGCCAAAGCGATGCTAGTTAAATTCAGAGCTCAGCTTGAAGCGGGTGAAGTTGAATTTGAAGATCTTGCTAAAGAACATTCAGAAGATCCAGGTTCAGCCCTTAAAGGCGGCGAGCTCGGTTGGTCAGATCCAAACAACTACGTACCAGCTTTTAAAGACGCCCTTGCGCAATTATCAGCTGGTGAATACAGCGACCCAGTACGTTCAGTACACGGTTGGCACTTAATCCAATTAATCGATAGACGTGTAGACGACGCAACAGAGCGCCGCAAAGAAGACAAAGCGTATCAGCTTATTTTCAACAGAAAGTTCGCAGAAGAAACGGAAAACTGGTTACGTGAAATGCGCGACGCTGCCTACATTGAAGTTATCGAGTAATATATAGAGCATAAATGACACCGATAAAAATTGCAGTAACACCAGGTGAGCCTGCCGGTATTGGGCCAGACTTAATTATCAAGCTGGCTCAAGAATCATGGCAAGCTCAGTTAGTGGTATTCGCCGATGGCGAGATACTTGAAACCAGAGCGAAAGCACTTGGTTTACCGCTTACACTGCTTCCTTATGATGCATCAAACCCGCAGGTTCAGCCTGCGGGTTCGCTGTTTATTAAGCAAATTGATAAAGCGGCCGATGTGGTTGCAGGAACCTTAGATAGTGAGAACGGGTTATACGTAGTAGAAACCCTTCGACAAGCGTGCCAAGCAAACATGGAAGGTGACTTTCATGCGGTAGTCACCGGACCGGTGCACAAGGGCATTATCAATAAAGCTGGCGTATCTTTCAGTGGTCATACTGAATTTTTCGCGTATCAATCCAATACGATTGATGTTGTCATGTTGTTGGCAACAGAAGGCTTAAATGTCGCACTAGCCACTACGCATATTCCTTTAGAATATGTATCTCGCGCCATTACTAAAGAACGCCTTCACAAAGTGCTCCATATTATTAACACCGACTTTAAACTAAAATTTGGTGTTCGTAATCCGCATATCTACGTGTGTGGGCTTAATCCCCATGCAGGTGAAGATGGTCATATTGGCACAGAAGAAATTCAAACCATTATTCCGGCGCTAAACGAATTACGTGAAGAAGGGCTAAATATTACCGGGCCACTTCCTGCCGATACTATATTTCAGCCTAAATATCTGGAAGATGCAGATGTTGTTCTTGCGATGTACCACGACCAAGGCCTTCCCGTGCTAAAATATAAAGGGTTTGGCGCTTCGGTTAACATTACCCTTGGCCTTCCATTTATAAGAACATCCGTCGATCACGGTACTGCACTAGATTTAGCAGGCCATGGTAATGCCGATCCTGGCAGTTTCAGAAAAGCATTGGAAAAAGCCATTGAGCTTGCACATCATCAACAATGAGTAAAACACATTTAGGCCACACGGCCAGAAAACGCTTCGGACAAAACTTCCTTCACGACGACTATGTGATTGGACAAATCGTGTCGGCCATTAATCCGCAACACGAGCAAAACTTGGTTGAAATCGGCCCTGGCTTAGGCGCGCTAACCGATCCTGTTTGCGATGAAGTTGAAGCACTTACCGTTATCGAGCTTGACCGAGATTTGGCTAAGCGTTTACGAGAACATCCGTTTAACGGCGATAAGCTAACTGTTATTGAACAAGACGCGATGACCATGGATTTCACCGAGCTGGCTAAAACTATGCCCGTGAAAGATAAAGGGTTGCGCGTTTTTGGTAACTTACCGTATAACATTTCAACGCCGCTAATGTTTCACCTGTTCTCTCACGCTGCGTGCGTAGATGACATGCACTTCATGCTACAAAAAGAAGTGGTGAATCGTTTAGCTGCAGGGCATGGCTCTAAAAGCTATGGCCGATTATCGGTAATGGCCCAATACTATTGTAAGGTTATGCCGGTACTCAATGTGCCACCAGGTGCCTTTAAGCCGCCCCCGAAGGTTGATTCTGCGGTAGTACGTCTTATTCCGCACAAAACACCGCCAGTAGATGTGGTTTCAGTAGCCACCCTTGAGCGAGTATGCGCGCAGGCGTTCAATCAACGTCGCAAGACAATACGAAACTCGTTAAAAGAAAGTCTTACTGAAGCACAAATCAGCGCGCTGGGTATAAACCCAACCATAAGGGCTGAAGTGCTATCCTTGCAGGATTTCGCCACTATAGCGAATGCAGTATCAGCGTTAGAAGAAGCACAAGAAAATTAAAGTTAGCTTATGAATGAGTCTGAAATTAAGGTGCGGGTGAAAACCCGTCACCTTCCCGAGCACCTACCTTCTGATTCGCCACAATTTGCGTTCGCTTATCACGTGACCATTGTGAATGACAGCCAGGAAACGGTACAGCTTATCAATCGTTACTGGCAAATTACCGATGCTAATGGTAAAACCTCAGAGGTGAGTGGCTCAGGTGTTGTGGGTAAACAGCCCATATTAAAACCGGGCGAAGATTTTGACTATACCAGTGGTGCAGTACTTGATACCCCGGTAGGAAATATGCAAGGCTATTACGAAATGGAGCGTGAAAACGGAGAACGTTTTCGTGTTCCAATTGAAGTATTCCGTTTAGCGGTTCCCAACATTCTTCACTGATTTTTGAGATTTATGACTTATCGCAACACCTTCGTCGTGGGTGATATTCAAGGTTGTTATAGCGGGCTACAGCGACTGCTGGAGAAAGCCAAATTCTCTGCGGATAAAGATAAACTCTTCGCCGTCGGCGACTTAGTTGCCAGAGGCGAAGACTCGTTAAGCACCTTACGGTTTCTAAAAAGCTTAGGTAGCAGTTTTGAAACAGTACTAGGAAACCATGATCTTCACTTGCTTGCGGTTGCGAACAAAATTCGTAAACCTAAGAAAGCTGACAACCTACAGCCCTTGCTTGATGCTCCCGATTTAAAAGCACTACTAGATTGGCTTCGTCGATTTCCCCTCGCGAAAAAAATCAATGACAATCACACCATCGTACATGCCGGTCTCTACCCTCACTGGAGTACAGACACACTCGTCAGCTTAAGCGATGAAGTCAGTAAGAAATTACAATCGAAGCACTACACTGATTTTTTAAAAAACATGTATGGCAACACACCGGTTAAATGGTCTGATAAACTTGAAGGTGAATCGCGAACCCGCTTTATTGTAAACGCGTGCACCAGAATGCGCTTTCTACACGCAGATACTAGCTTAGAGTTTGAGACGAAAACCCACCCTGGTCAGGCTTCGAAATCTGTTGTTCCTTGGTTCAAGGTAGATAACCTCCATCTTAAGGCACAAGAACAGGTACTCTTCGGTCATTGGGCTGCACTTAACAGCGAGACGCAAGATGATCGTTTTGTCGCGCTAGACACTGGGTATGTTTGGGGTCAAGAAATGACCATACTGGACGTCAATACAGGTAAACTCATCCAAGTACATGCGTAAATGACTTAATTGATACAGCAAACTACTAAATCGCAATTTCTTGTGCTTTACTTGTTAACTTAATGGCTTACCTGCCGATACGTTGGTTATATACGTTAGTCTATAATCCCATTACCGTTCATGTTATACATTTTAATACCTTCCTCTAGGTCATTGAGGTGTATTTTGGACGTAGTGCGGGGTAGTATCGTCACGCAAAAGAATAAAAAATAGTCTAGGAGTTTCAATGAAGATTACAGTAGCCACTCGCGTAGTCGGCGGTTTTGTAGCAATTACTTGTCTACTGATTGTCATTAGCGTTGTTTCGTTGTTTAACCTCAATTCCATTGGTTCAGCAACCGAAGAGGTAAATGACGTTGCGCTTCCTACAGTCGCGGGTAGTAACGCGTTAAAAGCGAACTTCCTAAACATGGGTAGATTGACATTCGAAGCCTATATTGAAGAAGATTTGTCTGGCCTTCAGGAAAAGCGCACAGCATTCAATCAAAGCCGAGATATGTTCGAGACTGAATATAAGAAGCTTGCCACTGCAGTTGCCAATGAACCTGAACTACAAAGTAAGTTAAACAGTGTTCGAGCTTCCTATGATAACTACATTAAGAATGTTGAAGCGGTTTACCTGAACCACCAAAAATTCATGGATATCCGAAACACCATTGACGACCGTTTAGGTGATGCTGAAGATAACGCTGACGATGCGTCCACTTACCTACTAGACTTTTCTGACCTTGACGCAGTGCAAAGTGACCCAAATCTTAGACGCGCAGCAGATATTGGTAGCCAACTAGAAACCTCATTGCTTTCTTTACTTACCGTTTCTTATGAATACGTAAAAACCGAAACTATCGTGCGCTCTCAAACCCTAGGTAACGAAGTTGACTTAGTGGTAGATAAGGTTGCTACTTTACTTAGCGATATGAGCCAAGCCGCTGGACAGCGAGACCAGTCTGGTACGCTTAGCGATATTAATGAATTAGTAAACGATGCCCTTAATGCGATTACAGCTAGTGACGGCGTAATGGCGTTGCATGTAGAGAGGCTAGAACGCAGAAACGATTCTGAGGCGGCACTTAATGCATCAGATAAGAACATTGCAAATGGTATTGTTGAACTTGAACAATTACTAGCGCTTGCAGACGCCAAAGCAAAAGACGTCGAAGACCAGGTGAATAGTGCTATTACTACAGGCAATATCATCATTATAGCGGTGGTAATATTTTCAATTTTGATAGCCGCTGCGATTGGTTACGTGACGGTAAGAGCTATTACCCGTCCTCTTTATCGCGTGAACGAGTTGCTTACCGTAGCATCATCTGGAGACTTAACACATCGCCTTGACGATTCTGCTCAAGATGAATTTGGTCTTTTAGCTAAAAACTGTAATACCCTAATTGGCAACCTCAAAGAGCTGATTTCAGGAATTAATACCCGTGCGGAGCAACTTGCCGCGGCATCAGAACAAACCTCTGCCGTTACTGCGCAAACCACGCATTCGATTCAAGATCAGAAGTCGCAAATTGGCCAAGTGGCAACCGCCACTACAGAGATGCACTCTACCTCACAATTAGTAGTGCAAAACGCTGAAGATACGCTGAGCCAAATTCGCCATGCTGATGCCGAAGCTGAAAATGTACGTCAAATCTCACTTGAGAATAAACGTATTATCGAAATTCTCGCCAAAGACGTTCAAGACGCTGCCGATGTTATCAACAAGCTTCACCAAGACAGCGCTAGCATCGGGGGTATTCTTGATGTTATCCGCGGCGTGGCCGACCAAACCAATCTACTTGCCTTGAATGCCGCCATTGAAGCTGCCCGTGCAGGTGAGCAAGGTAGAGGCTTTGCGGTAGTTGCTGATGAAGTACGTACACTAGCGAGCCGAACGCAACAGTCTACGCAAGAAATTAACGCGATGATTGAGGTACTTCAAGCGGGTGCTGAACGCGCGGTATCAGTAATGAATCAAGGTAAAGAGCAAACAGTAGCCTGTGTAGAGCAAACGGAAAAAGCGACACAAGCGCTAGATATCATCTCTGAAGCGGTACACAAAGCCCACGACGTAAGTTCTCAAATTGAACAATCGGCACGTGAACAAAATACGGTATCACAAGAAATTAGCGAGAAGCTTGAAACTATCGTTAATATTGCTGAAGAGACCACTTCAGGTGCCCAGCAAACCTCTGACTCTAGCCACGAAGTGGCAAGGCTTGCTGAAGAACTACAGCAATCTATCCGTCAGTTTAAGGTATAAAATCACACTGAGTATTTGATTTATTTTAATTGAATTAGATTAACTTAAACACTCAGCGTTAAATGAAAAACACATTACACGCTACTCAAAAAGCGCTTTATGTAAGTCCTTCACTATTTTATCGCTGTCAGTTTCATTCACTAAGAATGACAGGTTGTGCGGGTTAGCACCGAAACAAATCATGCGTAAGTTAAAGTCAGACACCGCAGCAAAAATTTTGCTAGACACACCAATGGCGGTTTGCATGTGGTTACCTACTACAGTGACTAAGTCGTAACCGTTCTCTACTTTCACATCACAAATAGTTTCAAGCTCTGCAATGGTTTCTTTGTTTAAGCGCTGTGCCACTGAATTTGCAGGGTTGTCTAAGGTAAACGACACCGAGATTTCTGATGTAGTCACCAAATCCACACTTAGCTTGTGCTTAGCGATGATGGCAAAAACCTGCTGTAGGAAGCCCTGTGCGTACATCATCTTAGGTGTTTTCACTGTTACCATAACTTGGTCTTTACGGCGAGTAATGGCACGATAAGGTGGCTCTTCTACGCAGTCTCGAACAATCCAAGTACCGCCTTTTTCTGGCTCTTTACTTGAACCTACAAACACTTTAATGTTTTTACGAAGGGCTGGTTCCATGGTGGCAGGATGCAGCACCTTAGCACCAAATGTCGCCATTTCAGCCGCTTCTTCAAAGCTAAGTTCTGGTAATGGGCGAGCAGCAGCAGTGATACGTGGATCGGTAGTATAAACCCCAATCACGTCTGTCCATATTTCACAGGCGTCAGCGTCTAATGCTTCTGCGAGAAGCGCGGCAGTAAAATCAGAACCACCACGACCTAAGGTCGTAGTTCGCCCTTCATCATCAGCACCCACAAACCCTTGTGTAACCACAATAGCATTTTCAATTTCAGGGGCCAGCAATTGCTTTGCCAAAGCTTCAATGGTGTCTATCTGTGGCACTGCTTCACCAAATTCACTGTCGGTGCGCAAGACTTTGCGTACATCGAAGTTCATGGTAGTCACATTTTGTTCAGCTACTTTTTGTTCGGCTAAGACTGCACTGAACATCAATGACGACATGCGCTCACCCATTGAAAGCAACTGATCTTTCAAATCGTTTCTATGTAAAATTTCTTCGTGAAATGCTAGGGATTTCATTTCATCTAGCAAATCATTTAGCTTGCTTTCAACCGAGCTTTTATCTGCAAGCTTGTTGAGAATGGCAAGTTCAATATCAACAATAGACTGGCAAGTAGATTCTATTTGCTCTTGGGTAAGTGGGCTGTGCGCTAAATTCACCAGGTGGTTTGTTACCCCTGCTGATGCACTAACAACCACGATACGGGTCGCACTGTTTGAGGCAACAATTCGCGCACAGTTTTGCATCACTTCATAGTTCGCAACACTGGTTCCGCCGAACTTGGCGATGGTTAAAGCATTTGCCACGATTTTACTCCGAATTTCTTTTACCGAGCATAGTGCTCGATAATGACCGGCGAATAGGTTATTCGCACCGGTTTAACGATTAATTTCTATCTGGTCACCCACACTGATATTGTGTGAAGCGAACCACCCTTGGTTCATTTCTAGCGCGTAGAGTACCTCTTTAGTTGCCTGCACAGACGTTAGGTCGTGAGGCTCTAGAGGTTTTATATCTGTAATTACGCCATTTCTGTCGATATAGGCGACATCTAAAGCAATATTCGTATTCTTCATCCACATGCTGGCGTATCGCGACGATGCAAACTTAAAGAACATTCCACAGTCATCACACAGAGATTCTCTGAACATTAACCCTTGGGCACGTTGATCAAAAGAGTGCGCGTATTCCATTTGGTAAAGTTTTCCATCAATCGTTAAGGTGATTTGATCAAACTCTACGCTAGGTTCCATTTGTGCGCTGGCATTTAAAGCGCCATATCCTAGAAGCACAAATAGCGCGATTGCGATGAAAGTAGTTTTAGCCATTAGACATTCCTTTTACCCATAAAAAAAGCCGGACACTTACGGTGCCCGGCTTTGTAGTTTATACACTAAATCAGGCAACATTCAACGTTGGAATGATATTGGCCTTCGCCTCTTCCTCTGCCTTCTTGAAACTTGGCATTTTATCGAAGTTTAAGTAGCGAAATACTTCAGACGACATGGAGTTAATTTTGCTCGCATATTCCATGTATTCTTCTGCCGTTGGAATACGGCCAACGATAGCACCAACCGCTGCTAATTCGGCCGACGTAAGGTACACGTTCGCCCCATCACCTAAACGGTTAGGGAAGTTTCTGGTAGAGGTAGACAGCACCGTAGCGCCAGCATTTACACGTGCTTGGTTACCCATACACAATGAACACCCAGGCATTTCTGTACGCACGCCCACTCGCCCATAAATGTTGTAGTAGCCCTCTTCCATCAATTGAGCCTTATCCATTTTCGTGGGTGGCGACATCCACAAACGGGTAGGTAAGGTTTTATTGAACTGCTCGAGTAATTTACCGGCCGCTCTAAAGTGGCCAATGTTTGTCATACATGAACCGATAAAGACTTCATCTACGTTTTCACCAGCAACGTCTGATAAGGTTTTCGCGTCATCAGGGTCGTTCGGGCAGCACACAATAGGCTCTTTAATGTCGTTGAGGTCTATCTCGATGATTTCCTTGTACTCAGCATCTGCATCGGCGCGCATAAGTTCAGGGTTGGCCAACCACTCTTCCATCTTCTGAGCACGGCGTTCAAGCGTACGTGGGTCGCCGTAACCTTCGTTAATCATCCAACGAAGCATTGTGATGTTTGAGTTAAGGTATTCAGCAATAGACTCTTCTGAAAGGTTAATACTACAGCCCGCCGCAGAACGCTCTGCCGATGCGTCAGATAATTCAAATGCTTGTTCTACCGTTAGGTGTTCCAGCCCTTCAATTTCAAGTACGCGACCAGAGAACGCATTAATTTTGCCTTTCTTCTCTACGGTAAGTAAGCCTTGCTTAATACCGTATAACGGAATGGCGTGTACTAAATCACGCAGGGTAATGCCAGGCTGCATTTCGCCTTTAAAACGAACCAGAATGGATTCAGGCATATCTAGGGGCATCACACCGGTTGCTGCAGCAAAAGCCACTAAGCCAGATCCTGCTGGGAATGAAATACCCAATGGGAAACGAGTGTGTGAATCGCCACCGGTACCAACGGTGTCTGGCAACAACATGCGATTTAACCAGCTGTGAATAATGCCGTCGCCGGGACGAAGGGATACACCGCCTCGGTTCATCATGAAATCTGGCAAGGTATGCTGTGTTTCAATATCAACAGGCTTAGGATACGCCGCAGTATGACAGAACGACTGCATGGTTAAGTCGGCAGTGAAACCAAGACAGGCTAAATCTTTTAGCTCATCTCGCGTCATAGGGCCTGTAGTATCTTGCGAACCAACCGTGGTCATCTTAGGTTCGCAATAAGTACCAGGGCGAATGCCTTCAACGCCACACGCTTTACCTACCATCTTTTGGGCAAGGGTGTAGCCTTTACCAGTATCGGTAGGTTGTTCTGGAGTGCGGAACAAATCTGTTGCACCTAAACCTAATGTTTCTCGTGCTTTTTCAGTAAGCGCGCGGCCAATAATAAGGTTAATTCGTCCACCAGCGCGTACTTCATCTAAAATGACTTTAGATTTGTATTCGTACTCCGCTAACACTTCACCTGTTTCATGGTTGGTAATTTTGCCTTCAAACGGGTAGATGTCGATGACATCGCCCATGTTCATTTTTTCTACATCAGCTTCAAATACCAAGGCCCCTGCGTCTTCCATAGTATTGAAGAAAATAGGTGCTACTTTGCTACCAATACATACACCGCCACCGCGCTTATTTGGCACGCCAGGTAAGTCTTCACCAAAGAACCATAACACTGAGTTGGTGGCCGATTTACGTGATGAACCTGTGCCTACCACATCACCCACAAAGGCAACGGGATAACCTTGGTTTTTTACATCTTCAATTTGTTGCATTGGCCCTTTAACACCATGTTCTTCGGGCTCTAAACCATCACGGGTCATTTTATAAGCGGCTAAGGCGTGAAGTGGAATATCTGGGCGCGACCACGCATCTGGGGCGGGAGACAAGTCATCGGTATTGGTTTCACCGGTCACTTTAAATACAGAGTAAGTGATCTTATCGTCCATTAATTTACGCGACGTAAACCACTCACCTTCTGCCCACGACTTAATAACGTCAGTGGCAAATTGATTTCCGGCTTTGTGCTTTTCTTCAACATCATGGTAGGCGTCAAACATCAGCAGCGTGTGCTTAAGTTCTTTAGCCGCTAGTGGCGCTAGGCTCTCATCGTCGAGAAGCTCAACTAATGTCACGATGTTGTAGCCACCATGCATGTTGCCTAATAGCTCAATGGCCTTTTCTTTTGAAATTAACGAGCAGCTGTCTTCGCCTTTAACGATAGCACTTAGGAAACCGGCTTTAACGTAAGCGGCCTCATCTACGCCAGGTGGAACACGTTCAGACAACAATTCTAGTAAATTGTCTGCTTCGCCTTCTGGTGGATTTTTAATTAACTCAACCAAGCCTGCTACCTGTTCAGCATTTAGCGGCTTAGGAGGGATCCCTTCAACAGCACGTTCTTCTACGTGTTTGCGATAGTCTTGTAACACGATGTCTTCCTCTTGGTTTAGCTTGCGCAATGGGAATAACGGTCTTGTACGATCTTGACGCAAGGTCTGATTAAAAATACTTCATAAGTATAACGATTAACCTGTCTAAATTAAATTTTTGAGGCTTTTTATTCACTTATAGTCGCCATTCAGCGTACTTGATATTGAACGATTAAAGCTATTAAAAACTTTAAAATTAAACCCTAAAAGCAATCAAATTTATTAAGTGTTATTGAGCGCTATTGCTCCCTATTATTATTTCCTATCTTTATTGAAATGGAGTCGATAACCGTGAAAACCAAGCTCGGCTTGAACACCACAAGGGCATAACGTCTTATAAATCTGGAAGGTCTTTAGCTGGACGCACATGCCTAAAGCTCGCAAAGCGGGGAATGCCCTTCTTTGTTACGCCAAAGTATTTGAAGGTGATCCAACTGTTCATGGGTGGCGGATATCGGCGCTGTTTCATACTAAACCCTGTGCCGATTTTAAATTGTATCCCCTCTGGCGTCTCGACGATAAGCGAGCCCATCATGCCGGCGAACTTCCCTCTACCTTTTACATAGCCAATCACTTTGGCTTCAGCATCGTTGAACCGTTTTACCTTTAATAGCTGATTACTGCGTCCGTCCTGATAAAAGGCAGCTTTGTGATGCAGCATTAGGCCTTCACCGCCCTTTGCGGTGACCTCATCTATTTTCGCTTCAAGAACCCGCTGAGAATCCAACGTAAACTGGGGGATAGTAGTTAAACTATTACTATTTGCTTGCCTTACCAGTGTCTCCATCGTAGACAAACGTGTGGCAAACGGGACATGACTGACGGGCATATCAAACAGCATCATCTTCACCGTCCTCCAGCGTTCATCAGGCGTATGGCTAAGTACAATAGAAGCAATAGCTTCAAAACTGCTTCGCTGTGTCCATAGCTCTCCATCAAGCACTACATCAGGCCAGTTCTTGGTAAACCACTCAGGAGCGTGAATTTTATTACCGTTGCGGGTAAGAAGCTGCGTGCCCGTCCAGCGGGCACGCACACCATCTAGCTTTTCGCTAACCAAATACTCAGCAATATTGATGTAGTCACTCTTATTGTAGGTCGCTGCCAATTGGATAGGCGTTACCCCCTGCTTTATCACGCGTTTAATGGGGCTAAACACTGGCTTGGCGACGTTAGCCATCGACTTAGCAGTATCAGAAATTGGCTTAGCAAAGTCAGACATTGGTTCAGTTGTGTCAGACTTTAGGTAAGTGCCTGGAGTGGCAAAGGGGATGGCAACGGGTGTGGCAAATGAAACGGTAGGCAAACTTATCGCCAGTAGTAGTATCGAGATAAAATATTTAAAATTCATTTTGGCATTCTTGTTAAAAAACAAAAAAGCTTACGCTTATCAACTCGTGAGTAAACTGGGCTTAAGACTGGTTTACATGAAGGCCTAGAATACAGGCGGAATACAGGTGAGAATACAGGTGAGAATACGGGTGGCAAGAGAGATATAAAAAAGCCCCAACCGACGTTGAGGCTTTATATGCTAGTTGCTATTTAACGTGAGGTTAAATGGCGTTTTAGCCTACTGTTTTAACAGCAACGCTTGGCTCGAACTTAGCTTTAACGCTCATGTCTTCTGCTGGCGGCGCGAAGTCAGTAAGGTTAATCCCTTCAACCGCCGCTTTGTACTCTTCCATAGTTGGGAAGCGACCTAGCACTGCAGACAGCACGACTAATGGTGTTGAACCAAGAAGTGACTCACCTTTCTTCTCGTTAGAGTCGGCAACAACACGACCTTGGAATAAGCGTGTAGAGGTAGCAATTACCGTATCACCAGGTTCTGCCTTTTCTTGGTTACCCATACAAAGGTTACATCCTGGACGCTCTAGGTACATGATGTTGTCGTACTTGGTACGTGCTGCTTCTTTTGGCTTGTCGTCGTTAAACTCGAAACCTGCGTACTTAGTAAGAATGTCCCAATCGCCTTCCGCTTTTAGCTCATCAACAATGTTGTATGTTGGTGGCGCAACAACAAGTGGTACGTTAAACGACACGCTGCCATTTTGCTTTTCTAAATTACGAAGCATTTGAGCGATAATCTGCATGTCACCTTTGTGAACCATACAAGAACCAACAAAGGCTAAATCAACGGTTTTGCCGTCGTAGAAAGAAACTGGACGAATAACGTCATGGGTATAACGCTTAGAAACGTCGTCGTTGTTTACGTCTGGGTCGGCAATCATTGGCTCGTCGATTTGGTCCAAATCAACCACAACCTCAGCGTAGTACTTCGCGCTGTCATCTGGTGCTAGTGCAGGGTTCTCACCAGACTCGATTTCAGCAATACGCTTATCAGCAAGATCAATCAAACCTTGAAGCATATTGGCATCGTTTTCCATGCCCTTGTCGATCATTATTTGAATGCGACTCTTCGCCACTTCTAGCGACTTGATCATAGTCTCGTCGTTAGAAATACAGATTGAGGCTTTCGCCTTCATTTCTGCTGTCCAGTCGGTAAAGGTAAACGCTTGGTCAGCAAGCAAAGTACCTATTTGCACTTCAATAACACGACCTTGGAACACATTCTCACCGCCAAATTGCTTCAGCATTTGAGCTTGAGTAGCATGAACAACGTCACGGAAGTCCATGTGGCTCTTCATGTGGCCTTTAAAGGTCACTTTAACCGACTCTGGAATTGGCATCGCCGCTTCACCTGTCGCAAGCGCTACCGCTACCGTACCCGAGTCAGCACCGAACGCGACGCCTTTAGACATACGAGTATGTGAGTCACCACCAATGATAATAGCGCGATCGTCAACGGTAATATCGTTCAATACTTTGTGAATAACGTCAGTCATTGCATGGTAAACCCCTTTAGGGTCACGTGCCGTGATTACGCCAAAGTTATTCATGAAAGACATAAGCTTAGGAATATTAGCTTGGGCTTTCTTATCCCATACCGACGCTGTGTGACAGCCCGACTGGTATGCACCGTCTACAAGCGGAGAAATCGTTGATGCTGCCATCGACTCTAGCTCTTGGCATGTCATCGGGCCGGTTGTATCTTGTGAGCCTACAATGTTTACTTTAACGCGAACGTCTGAACCAGCGTGAAGCGGAGTCTCAGACTTAACGCCTACCGCATTGCGGTTAAAGATTTTTTCAACAGCTGTTAGACCTTGGTTTGCTACAGATACTTCTTTTGAACGTGCATAAACTTCAGGTACGTCTGTGCCTAACACTTTTGCAGCAAAAGTTTGTAACTGCTTACCAAACGTTACCGCGTAAGAACCACCGGCTTTCATAAACTCCATTTTTTGCGGAGTGAAAGCGCTTGATATATCAGCAAGTTCTTCTGAGCCGTTAAACAGTTTCTTCGCTTTAGTGTCGATGGTAAGCACGGTGCCTGTAGCAACAGAATATGCTTGTTCTAACACTGGGTCGCCGTTAGCATCGCGAACCACTTCACCGTTAGCATCCGTCTTTTTAACCCAGTTTTTAAGGTCTAAACCAATACCGCCAGTCACGTCTACGGTCGTTAAGAAGATAGGCGCGATACCGTTAGTACCTGCAACTACTGGCGCTTTGTTCACAAATGGAATGTAAGGGCTTGCTGCCTCACCGGCCCAAAGTGCAACGTTATTCACACCAGACATACGCGAAGAACCTACGCCCATGGTGCCTTTTTCAGCAATAAGCATTACTTTAGCATTAGGGTGCTTTTTACCTAGCTCAACAATTTCTTGCTGTGCTTCAGGCGTGATCATGCACTGGCCGTGTAGTTCACGGTCTGCACGAGAGTGAGCTTGGTTACCCGGAGAAAGTAAATCAGTAGAGATATCACCTTCTGCAGCAATATAAGTCACTACATCAATTTTTTCTGGTACGTCAGGCAATTTAGTAAAGAACTCTGCTTTTGCGTAGCTCTCAAGAATGTCTTTTGCTATCACGTTACCTGCGTTGTAAGACGCTTCTAAACGCTCTGTATCAGCTTCGTATAAGTAAACCTGTGTTTTTACTACTTCAGCAGCTGTCTTAGCGACTGCTTCGTTGTCAGAAAGTGCCAAATCTAAAAGCACTTCAACAGACGGGCCACCTTTCATGTGTGAAAGCAGCTCTAACGCAAACTCAGGTGTAATTTCAGCAACTACTGACTCACCTAGTACGATTTCTTTAAGGAATGCAGCTTTAACACCTGCAGCACTTGTTGTACCTGGCAGTGTGTTGTAGATGAAGAAGTTAAGAGAATCTTCACGGTGCTCATTATTCGTATCTTTAATTTGAGCAATAATTTCAGACAGCAAATCTGCACTGTCGATAGGCTTAGGGTGTAAACCAAGTTCCGCTTTACGGGTCTCGATTTCGGCCATGTATTCTGAATACAAACTCATATAATTCTCTCGGTCTTGGTTATACGTAGTTATTTTTATACGCAGGGGTTAATTATACGTCGGTCTTAGCTATACGCATGAAATTATAGTGGTTATTTTAACTGATTTTTAAGCATCAGGTAATCATTAGAAAATGGCACAAGAGCACATTGCCACTTTTACCCTTTTCATTAGCTACAAGGTATTTACATTTTGCTCGTTTGACAGATTGAAGCCAACTTCACAAAAAACTAAATAACCACTATTTTTCATTAAGTTATGAAGAGCCATATCACATGACATTCATTTTACATTGCTTTGTGAGGCAATGATAAAAGCAACCTATACAAAGCATGACTTATCTTAGGTATTTCTCGTATTTATGGTCGAACCAGATGAAATAATAAACAATAATGTTGTAAATTTACAATATTTAATAGCTCATGGATTGAATATGATTAGTCTGGGCGTGTTACAGCATCAAAAGAATCAGGTGGCAGTAACTGTATTAACTCGGCACTTTCTCCATCAGTCAACGCATAAACACCACCATCGCGCCCTACTGCAACATCACGAACCCGTTGATTTATAGAAGAAAATACCTTTCGATACTGAAACGGTTGACTTGATAAATCTACAGCGTAAAGCGCCTTCGCTTTTAGGGCAGAAACAAGCAAGTGATTAGTGAGTGTGGGGAACGCATTGTGGTTGTATACCGCCATGGATGATGGCGCTATAGATGGTGTCCAATCTACGAGTGGATTCACCATACCCTCATAGTGATTAAACGGGGAAATGGTTGCCCCCGAATAATCTTTACCTAGCGTAACCACCGGCCAACCATAATTCATTCCAGGCGTAAGCTTGTTTAACTCATCACCGCCATCCGGGCCGTGCTCATGCAAGTAGACATCACCATTTTGCAATTTCACTAACCCTTGTGGGTTCCTGTGCCCTAAGGTGTAAACAAACGGTGCATTGTTAAACGGAACATTTGAGACGGGCTTTCCATCTAAAGTAAAACGAAGCACTTTCCCTAACTGTGAACTTAATACTTGGCCCTGCTCCCGATAATCGAAACCGTCACCTGTGGTTACCAACCAAGTACCATCTTCCATGGCTACAAGCTTGCCACCAAAATGCACTGGCGTAGCCTTGCTGTCTTTTATTTCTATTACTGGTGTTAGTGCTTTAATTTGCCCATCATCAGTCAAAACGCCCCGCATCACTGCCAAACGATTAGCGTCGTCGGTGCCCTTCGAGTACGAAAAGAGAATGACTTTCGAGGTGCTGAAGTCGGGAGAAAGTGCCATGTGCAGCAGGCCGCCCTGCCCTTTTTGATACAGCTGCGGAAGTGGCAACACTTGGGAAAAAGAAGGTTTATCTGAACTAGCCTCTGTAGAAGGTACGGTGACAATTCTGCCATCGCGTTCGGCCACTAACCAACTGCTATCGGGCAATTGCAGAAGGGCTTTCGGGTAATGCAGAGTATCGGCGATGACCCTCGTTATTGCTGTATCCGAAGTTTGTACTTCAAGAGCACCTTTACCCGACGTATCTGCTGAAACACCGTTGACCGACAATAAGCTCAAGCACGTGAACATCATCAAGGTTAGATATCGTGTAGGTCGTTTTGCTTGGTTTTTTATACTACCAGGCATTTCGAACCCGCTTTGGATAAACATAATTTCCTTCCCCCTATTTATTACGCTACCTTAGCATGCAATAGTAACTTGAATGTTATAACACCTTAAAATAGCGAAAAGAGCGGTTATGTGGTCTTTTATCAAAAGTTTTCTTCCTGCGTGGTTAGTAGCCTTTCTATTGGCTAGCAGTTTACACACATTCCAAGTATTAGATGCACTGTCCAATCTTGGGGTAGTAATTACCCCCTCTGAGTGGCTATCTACCGCATGGAAGGATGCAATAGGCTTGCTACCCACTTATGGCATTATTATCGCTATCGCACTGTTACTTGCGTTCAGTGTTGTCACTATTATTCGTAAATACGCCATGAAGCAGAAGGTTACAAAACCTCGCGTTATTGCATTAACGAGCATAGCCGGTGCAAGTAGCATCGCCGTTGCATTGCTTGCTATGCAGCCCATTCTTAACGTCACACTGATTGCAGGTGCTCGTGGGTTCGATGGTTTCTTACTTCAATGTTTCGCAGGTTTAATAGGCGGTTTTATTTATGGCTTACTACGAGTAACTAGTACGCCGCGTCCGCTATCAACGCGCTAATAGCTTCACACTCCCCAGCGCAAACACCACGCTCCCCCCCTTTTTGAACCTATTCAAATCTATTCAAGTCGTCAGCAATCATCACTGAGGTGAATATTTAGCTATAATGTAATAGGTATGTAAATAAAAATGAACATTTGTTACTGTATCCGCATAGTCATCTTTCATTGAAACCTCTCATTCAGGATAAAGCATTATGTTAACGTACCCAGAAAACGTTACTTGCCTGGCCGACAATATTGAAGCCGTTCTTACTAAGCATGCTGACAAGCCTGCGTATACCGCACTAGGGCAAACGCTAACCTTCAAGGAAATAGACGAAAAATCTGCAGCCTTAGCGCGCTACTTCACTCATGAAGCCAAACTAGCAGCCGGCGACAGAATTGCTATTCAGCTACCTAACCTCATTCAAAACCCTATTGCCGTTTATGCTGCCTTGCGCGCGGGCTTGGTAGTGGTTAACACTAACCCGCTTTATACCGAGCGGGAAATGAAGCACCAATTTACTGATAGCGGCGCAACAGCATTGGTGATCTTAAGTGATTTACTGCCTAAGTTTGATGCCATCAAAAGCGACACTCAAATTAAAACCGTTGTTGCTACTTCGGCAACGGAATTATTAGATGCTGCTACGGCTCCGGCTATAACGGGTACAGTGTCATTAACCGATGCGATTAAAGCTGGTGCAGATTTGCCTGGCGTAGTCAGACCTAAAACAGAGTTTGAATCCCTTGCTATGTTGCAATACACGGGAGGCACCACAGGGGTGTCTAAAGGCGCAGCCCTTAGCCATAAAAACGTCATGAGCAACAGCGTTCAAATGCTCGATCACCTAGGCGGCTTTTTCAAAGAAGGTGAGGAGGTGGTTGTTTGCCCCCTTCCTTTGTATCACATTTATGCCTTTACTGTTTGTATGATGGCACTATTCGCGAAGGGCAGCCATATCGTGCTTATTCCGAATCCTCGTGATATCGACGGTTTCATTCAAACATTAAAGCCGCATAAAATTACCGCGTTTGCGGGTATCAATACTTTGTTCGTTGGTTTGGGTCGTCACCCAGAATTTGCCAAGCTCGACTTTTCAAAACTGCATTTAACCATGTCTGGTGGTACAGCCCTCGCTCAAGGCGCAGTATCTATATGGAAACAAGTAACAGGCAATACTATTACTGAAGGTTACGGGTTGTCAGAAACCGCGCCAGTGGTTTCTTTTAACTTACCTGGCGAAGAAGAAGTTGGTACCGTTGGTAAACCACTGCAAGATACTGAGGTAGCTTTGCTAGATAGCTACGATAACCCAGTAGGCGAAGGCGAGTCAGGGCAAATTGCGGTTCGTGGACCACAAGTGATGCTGGGCTATTGGAACAGAGACGATGAGACAGCAAAAGTCATGACCAAAGATGGCTACTTTAAAACCGGTGATATCGGCGTTTGGGTAGCATCTGGCGCACTTAAAATTGTCGATCGCTTGAAAGACATGATTATTGTTTCTGGTTTCAATGTGTACCCTAATGAAGTAGAAGATGTACTCACTGCCCACCCAGATATTATGGAAGCCGCTGTAGTCGGTAAACCAGATGAAAAATCTGGTGAGCGAGTATGCGCGTTCATCACCGTCAGCAAGCCAGTTACTAACGATGACATCATTGCGTTTTGCAAAGAAAGCTTAACCAATTACAAAGTCCCTAAGGAACTTACCGTTTTAGAAGAGCTGCCTAAATCTACCGTTGGGAAAATTCTGCGTAGAGAGCTTCGTTCAGTCTAAATTGTCTTGGCGATAATTGCCGTTAATATGAATAAAATCAGGTTATTGCTACCAAAGAATAACCTGATTTGTTTGCTGCAATACCATTTTCATTCTATACATAATCTATTAGGCCTAACGTAAGTCTGCTCCCAACGCTGTGAACTCCCTTTTAATCAAGCAAATCAAAGCTGCTTTTTCTTGTGAAAACAACGAAGAAGGCGAACTTTGGTTAGACGATATACTTAATAAAACCTCTTTATTAGACAACCATGATGCATCCCGCCTTACCACGGGTCTTAGTGCACTGCTCGCCTCTATTGACAATACATACCGCCAACATGGTCTTGAAGCCGAAGACGAGACAAAAAGCGGCGGGTACGCATGTCAAAATAGTATGGATAGACAGCCTTTAGAACAAGGGCAAACCTCGCATCAAGAATTAGCAGCCATTACAGATAACCTTGTTCAATCGGTCAATACATTATTAACGGCGCAAGCGCGACCTGAAATTGATAACGATATTGCTAGCTTAACCTCGCTGTCCACCTTGGTCTTAGACTTAATTACTGAGCAACAACACAACGAAAACGACATGCTGATCCAGAGACGAGCAATGGATCAGCACAGCATAGTGGTCACGCTCGACTTAAACGGCACTATCTTAAGTGCTAATGATAAGTGCTGCCAGTTATCTGAATTTACTCGGGACGAGCTTATCGGGAATAATGCGGATATGCTCAATGTTAAAAATGTCCCCTTACCCACACGCCTCGCTATTCTGAAATCCTTATTTGAAGGTGAAATTTGGCACGGCGAGCTTCAAAGTATCACTAAATCCGGCACCCCTTGGTTTGTATTTTGTACCATCGTACCCAATGTAAATGATCAAGACCGTGTTGAAAACCTCGTTGTACTCTGCACAGATATTTCCAATCAAAAAAGGTTAGAAAAAAGGTTAGAGACAGGTAGGCAATTTTATCAAAGCATTACTAATAGCATTGGTGAAGGCGTATATGCTGTAGACGCCAATGGCAAAACTCAATTTCTTAATCCTGAAGCATCACGTTTATTAGTGTGGGAATTAGAGGATTTACAAAGTCATAGATTTCATAATGCGGTTCATTATCAAAAAGAAGATGGCACACTCTTATCTCGAGATGAATGCCCTGTAAATCAGGCTATTTGTGAGGGAAAAACCTATAGCTCTGATGAAGACTTCTTTACCGATAAGCGAGGACGCATCTTTCCAATTTCAATTATTGCAGTTCCCCTTGGAGACATTCATGGCAAACCCAACGGCCATGTTGGTGTGTTCAGAGATATAAGTGATCGTAAAGAGTTGGAGCGTAAACTACAACATGCTTACAAAGAAGCCGCTAATGCTAACAAGGCCAAGGGAGATTTTTTAGCGACAATGAGCCACGAAATTCGCACTCCAATGAATGCCATTATTGGCTTAACCCATTTAGCACTTGAAACCGATAATCAGTCGCAGCAACAAAGTTACATGACCAAAGTGAAAGGCAGCGCTACCTCGTTGCTTACGCTAATAAACGGCATTTTAGATTTTTCGAAAGTTGAAGCCCAACAAGTTGAATTGCATCGTGCTGATTTCAACCTTGCCGATATGATGAACAAGCTCGCGCAGGTGTTTCAACATAAAGCGCGCCAGAAGCGTTTACAATTACTATTCGACATGCGCTTAGACACAGATGTTACCTGTAAAGGTGATAGCGACAAGATTTATCAGGTATTAGTTAATTTATTGGGAAATGCAATCAAGTTCACTCGTCACGGCTTCGTTAAATTAATCGTTAGCCAAGAAGGAGAGGCGCTTTCTTTTTGTGTGAGCGATACAGGTATTGGGATTGATGAAGACAACAAAGAAAAACTGTTCAAAGCCTTCGTGCAGGCAGATGCGTCAATTTCAAGAGAATATGGCGGTACAGGGTTAGGGTTGGCCATTAGCAAGCGCTTAGTTGAGCTGATGCATGGTGAACTTAAATTTACCAGTGAGCTTGGTAGGGGAACGCAATTTTGTTTTGCACTTCCGGAATTGGTTCATGAGACGGTTAATGAAATTAGCCGTGAAAAAGTGAAGTTAGCCGTGCCCATACCGAAACGGAATCACCCATTACTGTGTGTGAATACAAGTCAGGATATGGATGAAGCGAACAATATTTTAGCACACACACTGTCGCGACTCTCCATACCTTGCAGCTTTGTTAACCCAAATACAGATGCGTTCCCAGTTACGCGGCATGATGCAATGGTGTTGCTTCCCGCTAAGCCAGCAGAATGGCAAAAATTCGTCAACCATATAAAACTTGGTGAATATGAAAATCTAAACCTAGTGTGTATCGTGACCCCCATCGACACCGAAGAAGCTAAGCGTCGATTACAATCTGTCAAACTCAACACGCTTAATATTATAGAGCTACCTTTTACCGATAATGACGTCTTGCGGGAATTAGTTCCTACTTCAAATACCAAGTTACCCACCCTCACTGATGGGCTAGAAAGCAAGATATGGCGCAAGCGACGACTAGCAGGAAAGCACGCATTGTTGGTAGATGATGACAGTATAAGTCTTGAAATAGCGCAGCAAATTTTACTTGATGCAGGCTTGAGTGTGACCACAGCAACCTCTGGTGAGCAAGCTTTGGCACTGGGAAATAGTAACGACTTCGACGTGGTACTACTCGATTGCATTCTTCCAAATAAGAGCGGATTCACTGTTGCTGAGGAACTAAATAATTTAAATGGCTGGCACTGCCCTATCATTGCACTTAGTGCTGATGGTAGCAGCGAAAACAAACAAAAGTCGTCTAGCGTTGGTATGTGTGCCCACTTGGTAAAACCCGCAAGCGCAGCTGAAATATTACATGTCATCGACATCAATATTCACACTTCTGTCAATTTAAACAACATGCATGACAGTGACGATCCCTTCCTTATTTCCTTGGCTGAATTTTACTCGAATTACAAAAATGCAGAGTTACTCGCGCAGCTTATTAATATTATGATTGAGAATGACGCGAAGCATGATGCTATTAACTCGCTATTGGCCGATGCTAAAAAAATAGGGGCTGATACTTTGGTTACTGCGTTAGAAAGGCTACCAAACAGCCTTGAAGACAACACTAATTATGCGCATAAAATATCGAACATCTCATTCGCTTTAGACGCCACTCTTCGACTTATTGCGCATACGCTTTCATTGCCAAAAGAGTATGATGATGAAGAAGCAGGAGAGGTATTATCTATCTCAGATTTGTCAGCGGTGATCACAAGCCTTGAGTCTTACGATGCCGAGGCAGTATCTCTGCTTTCAACGCTTTACAACAAACATGCATCATCAGCATCGGCACATGCACTAAACCATGCAAGGCAACTTGTTAGTGTTTACGATTACAGCCGAGCACTTGAAGAACTTTTACGCCTGAGGGATACATTGCTAAATGGCTGATAACCAGAAATCGAGAAAAACGGACTTTAGCATTTTAGTCGTTGACGACGAGCCAGCAAACATCGATTTATTGCAGGGTATCTTGTCGCCTTATTACCAGGTAAAAGTAGCGCCCACTGGGCATATTGCGTTGAAAGTCGTAGAGCAGTTCACTCCAGACCTTATTTTACTCGATATCATGATGCCGGGTATTGATGGCCATGAGGTATGCAGACAGATTAAAACTTCCCCAGCGCTTGCCCCAAGACTGGCTAAGGTGCCTATCATATTTGTAACGGCTTTGGGTCAAGGTCAAGATGAAGAGAAAGGATTTGAATTAGGTGCAGTGGATTATATTACTAAGCCTATCTCACCGGCTTTGGTGCTTGCTAGAGTAAAAACTCACATCTCGTTAGCACACCAAGTGAGAGTAACTGAACAAGAAGTTAAAATCAGAACTCAAGAACTACTTCGTAGTCAGCAAAGTGCTATTAGCATGTTGGCCGCAGCCGGACATTACAACGATACTGACACTGGCCATCACATCTGGCGCATGGCCGCTTATTGTCAGTGTTTAGCGTTAGCCTATGGTTGGTCACCTGAAGAAGCCTCTTTGCTGGCACAAGCCGCGCCTATGCACGATACCGGAAAAATAGGTATTCCTGATAATATTTTAAAAGCCCCTAGACGACTTACCTTTGATGAAATGGAAGTCATGCGCACGCATGCGGCAATTGGCTATGAAATATTAACTCGCAGTAATTCGCCCTTGTTTAGCTTGGCCGCAGAAATTGCGCGCTATCATCATGAAAAATGGGATGGCAGTGGCTACCCTAATTCATTAAAGCGTGAACAAATTCCAGTAAGCGCACGCATTGTGGCAATTGCAGATGTGTTTGATGCCCTGACCATGAAGCGGCCCTATAAACAAGCGTGGCCAGATGAAGAAGCATTTGCCTACATTGAAAGTGAATCGGGCAAGCACTTCGACCCGGAATTAGTGTCCACTTTTTTGTCTATCAAAGAAGACGTGTTGAAAACAAAAGTTTACTGGAATGAACTTGAAGCTAGAAATGAACTCCCCTCCATTGAAGCCTTTCTTCCCTGAAACTTTATTCTTGGCGCCTTCTGTGAAAGGCGCTAATCAGCGAAAGCAGTTTATAGCGAAAAAAACCACGATGAAACGACGGGTTTTAGCGTTAATCTGTTAGTTCGTTTTTCTCTAAATTATCAGAATAAAATTGTCATATTTAATCGAATAAAACACGTCTTTTTTTAGAATTGGGTTACCGATGTTCCTCCCTCATATAGGGCGTTGGAGGAACACACTATGACTAACACACACATCGTTACATTTACGGCATTACTCACACTATTACTTACCCCACTTTCTGCTAGTAGCAGCGAGAGCCAATCGACTAGCCTATGGCCCACACAAACACAAAGCGCCCATGGCTATGCTATCGACTTTATACGCGGGGAAGGCGCTGTAAATGGCATCAAATTAGCTTATCAATATAATATCGACCAGCCTTTAAACGTAAGTTGGCCTATGACTTTAACCATGGAAACCAGCGCAAACTTTTGGGAGTATGGCGACGATAACCAGTACGACTCAAATGTCGTACTCGCCCTTTCACCTATTTTACGGTTTCCACTGACCACAGTGTTTGATAAACCTATCGATTTAGAGTTGGGTATTGGGGTGTCGTTGCTAGACGATACACAATTTGCGGGTAAAGACGTGTCTACCCATTATCAATTTGAAGATAGAATTGGATTTTCAACGACGTTTGGACAATACCAAGAATACCGCGTGTCATTGCGCTATTTTCATTACTCCAACGCCGGCTTTAAGAAGCCTAACCCTGGATTAGATTTTGTATCATTATCTTTTAGCCAGCGGCTTTAAGGGTAACGACTCAGCCTAGTAAGCCATTAATTACGATGGCCCAAACAAAAACGCCGCAGGCTCGTTTAGATGCCTGCGGCGTTTCTACTACCACGTATAAACGTGCTAACTGTTGCGTTTAACTATTACCAAACTCAGTTTCGATGATTTCAGCTTGTCTCTTTTCAGATTGAACAAACTGTTTCCACTGCTGCGCCATAGCTTGGCTTTTCTGATGCTTTTCAGCTTCAGCAAGCTGGTTAAGCGCCAGTGCGTACTGCTTTTGATTATAAAGGGCCATGCCTTTAATCAAATACACCAAGCCTGGGTTACGCATCTCACCTTTTTCAACGGCGCGATCTGCCGCTGCAATAGCGTCGTCCCAGCGTTGTTCGTTAAGTAGGATTTGCGCTAACTGAGCATCTAACTCACCATCTTCTGATAATTCTGCTGCTTGCATCATCACCGGAATGGCTTTGTCTTGCTCTTTGGCTAGCGTCCAGCTTTGCCCTAAAAACTTAAGATTTCGAAGGTTTTCTTCCAGCACGCCCTCTTTCATGGCTTGTTCCATCAACAATGCACCTTTATAAGGAGCACGGTGATAGTAATAAAGCTGCGCCATGTTGAAGATATCCGCTGGAGACTCTACAAAACCCTGTTGGTAAGCCGTTTCCATAATCGCAAGCTGCTTACGCTCTTCACCTAACTCACCGTACATACCAGCCAGTTGTATCCAATATTTCGGTTCGCTGTACAGCTTTACCAGCTTAATCAAAATATCTTTTACTTTCTCAGGTTGCTTTAGTTCATAGTAAACCGCGCGTTGAAGAATAAGCCATGCTTCATCGGGTAACATGCCCTCGGCTTCATGTTCATCAATGGCCTGTGTTATCCAATCAGCAGACTCTTGATACTGCTTATTTTGATAGTAGGCTTGCGCTTTTAACACCTTATTTTTAGGTGGTATAACACCGTCGTTTAATACTTCCCAGCGTTCGATAAACTCAATCGTTCTGTCGTAGTTACCTTGCATCAAATGCAACTGCGCTAAGCTGAAAAGCGTCGACATTTCGAACTTCTCAGGAATAGGTTGCTGGTTAACCACGTTTTCAAACGACTCTAACGCTTTGTCGTAATTTTCATCGTTGTAGTAAATAAAGCCGAAAAAGTTATACATCATGGCTTTTTCGTAGCTATTCATCGAGTCAGATTTATCTTCCACCTCTTTAAGAATAGCTATAGCTTCTTCTACATTCCCCGCATCGTCGGCGGCTGATTGTGCTCGCGCTAACTGCTCGTAAACCTTTCCACGAAGTGTAGGCACACGACGGGTTTTCTTATCACTGGCTTTTTGTTCCTGAGCAACTGCATCACCGGCAACCAACAGAGTAGGAACAGACACAGTTGCGCAAACAACTGCAAACGCCAGTGCACTAAGCAATGTATTCGTTTGTTTTTTTCTCATGTCATTATCCGTCTATCTGGAAGGTAATACGGTTTTGAATACCAGACACTTCCGTGGCTTCGCCATTTACCACTCGCGGCTTATATTTAAACTTCATTGCGGCATCCATTGCTGCTTGTTCAAATATACCTTCTGGGTTGGCTTCTATCACGATAGGATCTCGTACTGCGCCTTGCTTAGTTACCGTAAATTCAACAATAACAAAGCCTTCAATACCACGTTGTAAAGCTCGACGAGGATAAACCGGCGCCACCTTAACAATAGGTAAATACTCGCCATCACCAGACTCAAGGGCTAACCCTCCGTCTAATGAAATATCATCACCAACATCTGCACCAAAGTCCATAGACGTCCCTTCCGCATCCGGAGTAGGTGAGTCCATTTGAGGTTGTTCCATTTGCGGTGGCGGCTGATCTGGCTTAGGCGGCTTCTTAGGCTTACGATCTTTTTTCTCGACCTGTTCGTCCTGCTTAACCCTAACAAAGTCAAGTACACTACCCTTTGGCGGTTCCGTTAACGCACTGCCACCCATCTTGATGAGTGATTGCATCAAGAAGAACAGGCCTAACGTGATCGCAAGGGATATAACAAATGCGATTATATATCGTGGCATGATTTATGGCTCTTGAGCTGCAATCGAAACATCAAAAACACCTGCCGCACGGGAGGCATCCATAACTTTAATAAGGGTTTCAGTCGTTGATTCTTTATCTGCTTGAATCACAACGGTACCCTGCGGGTTTTCAGCGTGAAGACGCTCGATGTTCGCCTGTACTGCACGCTCATCTATACGACGCTTATTGATCCAAATTTCGCCTTTGTCAGAGATAGCGATAAGAATGTTAGCCCGGTCTTTTTTAACAGCAGTGGCTGCTTCAGGACGGTTAACATCAATACCCGCTTCTTTTACGAAGGATGCGGTTACGATAAAGAAAATCAACATGATAAATACAACGTCCAGCATGGGCGTCATATCGATGGCTGCTTCTTCTTCATCAACTAGGTTTTGAAAATGTTGCTTCATAATTTTTACCTTACCTTAATGCCGTAGCATTAACGTTGAATAGTCAATGCATCCTCAAGATGCGTGCGTTCAGATTTCACCATACGGTTAAGCCATGTAGAGGCAAATACGCCTGAAAGTGCACCAACCATGCCCGCCATAGTGGGGATAGTGGCTTTCGATACGCCTGATGCCATAGAGCGGGCGTTACCCGAACCAGCAATGGCCATCACATCGAACACTTCAATCATACCGGTTACCGTTCCCATCAAGCCAAGTAGCGGACAAAGCGCAACCAAAGACTGAATAATCGGGATACTACCGTTAAGACGCATAGTTAACTGTGAAATCGTTTTCTGACGAACTTGCTGTGCAATCCAAGAAGCGCGGTCGTTACGTGCAGTCCACATAGACACCGCTTCTTTCTTAGCTTGCTTATGCCAAATCATCAGATACATGGCACGCTCGAGGATCAAAAGCCACATAACGAATATCAGCAGACCGATGACCAGGAGAACCTGGCCACCTGTTTCTGTGAAATCGCGAATTGCCTCCAGAAACTCGATCATGATTAGCTCCGCTCTGCGCGCTCTGCAATAACGCCAGACGCTTGTTCTTGAAGAATGTATACGATGTTCTTAGAACGTGTATTAAGCATGGCGTATAGCAAAGTCATCGGAATCGCGACTACTAGGCCAAGAACCGTTGTAACTAGTGCTGTTGAAATACCACCAGCCATTAGTTTCGGGTCGCCTGTACCAAACAAGGTAATTGCCTGGAAAGTATTAATCATACCGGTAACCGTACCAAGTAGACCCATAAGCGGTGCTACTACTGAGATAATCTTGATGATAGTAAGGTTACGCCCTAACTTAGGTACTTCACCTAAAATCGCTTCGGTAAGATGAAGCTCTAGTGCTTCAACATCAGCATTTGGATGCTCATCACGTACTTTAAGTACACGGCCTAGCGGGTTGTTAGTTTTAACTTCTTTGCTCTTAAGTTGCTTGTTCACTTTCATGCGAATAAGCGACAAGGTAATCAAACGCTCTATGGCTAGCAGTAAACCAAACGCACCAACGATAAGGATGATGTATCCAACCACGCCGCCTTGCTCTACACGCTCTTTCAGATTAGGCGCTTGAACTAACAAGCCTAGAATTGAACCACCGGTTGGGTCGATACCAAACTGTACAAGTTCACCGCTAGTCGATTCTTGAAGCTCTGCAGCAGAACTGTTGTAACGGTCAGCAGGCTGACGGATAAGTTCTGAAACCGTACCAGTCACACCGTTGTATTCAAGGTATTTACCGTCAGCAACTAATGCGAAAGGTCCTACGCGCACCACTTCTTTTGATACTTTCTGGCCACCCGCTTCAACTACGTCAGTAGTGAATTTGGTTACTTTACCTGACTCAGTCATTTCACGTTGCATTTCAAACCATACACGCTCAATTTCTTCGATAGAGGCAAGCTTTGAGCTAGAGCCCATGTCTTGTGCCATCTTATCTAAGAAGTCTGAACGGCCTGAGATTTGCGCCGATACTACTGAGTTATAGAATTTGTTTTTTGTATCGCCAGCAATTTGCTGTAGTACACCGAACAATTCTTTTAATGAACCTAAACGTGTATCTAGTGCGCCGTTAAGGTCAGCTAATTTGAATTCATTTTCTTCGAATTGCGTTTCAAGCTGCTCTGATTGAGCTAGCATTTGGTCACGACGAGCACGGGTGTCACGCAATACTTGATCTTGCTCAGCACGTTGAGCGATGAAATCGCGCTCACGTTGTTTGTTTTGCTCAGACTGGGCAAATTGACCTTCTTCTAGCTGCTTAAGCAGTGCATCAAGGTCCATTGCGCGGTCGTTCTGTGCTACTGCACCAGCGCTTAAGCTAAGGGCGACTAGGCCAAAAGCGATACGTTTTACTGAATTAAACATTCTCATCAACCTCTTAGTCTGTGATAGCCACTGGTAGCATTAATAAGTCTGGGGCAAGTTGTTTCTTCGCCATGCGCAGACCTTTGGTAATTTGTGTGCGGTAGCTACTGTCTAGCTCTTCCCACTGGCGAGTTTGCTTGTTCCAAACACCTTGTGAACTAGCATCACGAGTTTGATAAATAAGCGCTGTGCGACCTAAGCGTAAAAACTCTACGTCACGCTCTTGACCATTAATAGTATGCAAACCACTGTAAGCTTCCATGGTGCGGCCGTAGTCCATCTCAACTTGGTACGCTTCCATTACACGACGGAATTTTTCAGATGCGGCAACATCTGCGCGGTCCATCATGGCTTTCAAATCCATTACGCGATTTTTACGTTCTTCAGGAAGGAAAGGTACGTCTAGAGCAATGAACTGCTCCATGCCGTCAATCATGCGCATCATCAACGGGGTGATCTGACGCTCAACAACCGATACTTCATCAATAGCGGCGTTCAAATCATCCATTTCTTGTTCTTGGCTATTAATTTGCTTACGAAGTTGGGTGTTATAAACATCCAAACCTTCTATTTCTTTCATCAATGTTTTGAATTGCTGAAGTTTGCTGTCAATCTGATCGGTAATACCGTTGATTTTTTCCTGCGACTTCGCAGCAGATTCATTAATTTTCGCCGCCTCATCGATAACGGGATTTAGTACTTCATCGTCTTGTGCTAGTACAGGTGTCGCCACAAGCGCGCCTGCAATAAGCAAAGAATTGATAAGCTTCATACATTCAAACCTTTAAAGTTAAAAGAAATCGGGATTACCGACTATAAAATTCTGGGCGTAGGATAGGAGTTTTCCATGACAGTTTTATTACACAACCGTCACATTCAGTAGACTATCGTGCAATAAAAAGCCCGGATAATTCCGGGCTTTTTAAATTAGAAGTCGTACTTCACGCTAGCGCTAATGCCTGTGCCGACTGATTCACGGCGTAACAGTAGCCCTTCCTGTTCAATTTCTTTATCCTCGTTAAGGATATTTTGAAACTTAACCTTAATCGTAGTATTGAAATCTGGATAGTAGGTGTAAACAAAATCTAAAGAATGGAAAGGGTTTTCAATACCATCTTCAAATCCGCGAACACCTGGCGCAATAATACGTTCACCAAACGAGTTATACACCAATGAAGCCGAGTGCTCTCCATTGTCTGAATCCCAACCTAGTTGAAGGTTAGCAACCCACTCTGAATGGCCCACTAAACGACGCTGGTCATTAGTAATAGTCGCTGTAATAGTACCGCCATAAGCTTCACGAGCTTGCTGTGAGAACAAAGAGTCTTGATCACCGCTGCCAATAGTCACTTCTGAATCCGATACAGTCATGTTACCGGATATAAAGAAGTTGCTCATTGAATCGCTGACGAAGCTAAGGTCGTGTAAAAACTCGACTTCAAGCCCGTACAACTCACCTTCTTCACCGTTAGCGGTAAGTAACTGAGGTACACCCTCACCACCATCGAACTGAACCATCTCGATAGGGTTTTCCATGTCTTTATAGAATAAAGCTACAGATACGTTATTCCCCTGAGACATATACCATTCCCAGCGAACGTCTATGTTCATTAGCTCTGTTTCTACCAAAGATGGTGAGCCACGAACAAGGAATTCGGTAAGCGGATCGATAAAGAATGTGGTGCTGATATCACGTAAATCAGGACGAATTAACGTTTGGCTGATGTTGAAACGATACTGCATTTCATCATTAGCGATATACGTCAACGCGAATGAAGGTAGGATGTCATCTTCGTTGTAAATACTATCAACAATTTCATCTGTCTCTGCTGCAAACTCATTCGAGTGTTCAACATAAGGGACTGAAATTTGCTGGAACTCTTCCCAACGTGCGCCACCACTTAGACGCCATTTCTTATCGATAAAGGCATCTACCATCAAGTAACCGGCAGTCAATTTACTTGCTGCAGAATACTTATCACCTTCACCGGTATTGTCTTGGAATAACGAGCTACCGGTTGAGCTTGCGTAGAAGTCTGGGTTATTAATATTTTCTTCTGAGAAAATATCATACAGACGGTTACCCACTTTAAACTCATCATTGATACCAAAATGACGAATAGCTAAATCGATATTAACGGCATCACGAGTTTTCTCGTAATAGTCGAAACCCGCTTTAATTTCAATATCATACCCGTCTCCATAGAAGGGGGTAGAGACATTAAAACCATAAGTATCAGATTCATCTTGAAGGCTTTGATATTGACGGTTTAAGTTAGTCCCTGAAGTATCATCAATACGTTCAAGCTCTAACGCACCTGCGTCGTCATAAAATAACTGGTAAGTGACTTCCATAATATCTGGCGCTTCACGTGAGGCACGACTTGTACCTGCATACCAATCAAAGAATACACCGTTAGCAATGTCAAGGAAGTTGTGGGTTCCTTTCAACTGTGACGATACCATTTCACGCTCTTCGAAAATGATATCCATACGGCTAAATTCTTCAACGCCTACCGTTGTTTCACTGTCGTCGAAGTATTCGCCATCGCGCAGGCGGTCGCGCATGTCATGCAGCATCATATTAACAAGTTCAATTTTGTGGTTGCTATTTAACTCGTAGCCCACGTTGAACATGCCGCTCCAACGAACATTTTGCTCGGTAGAAATCATGTCACGATATTTAGTAAAGCGCGGATTATCTTGTCCGCCACCAATATCATTACCCAATTGCTCTTCGGTAATTGACCATTCATTACTGTAAGAAACCGTCGCGAGAAAACCCAATACACTGTCATCGTCAAACGTGTAACGATTACCTAAGGTTGCGCCAAAATTGAAGTCTGGGTCGGCAGACTTACTTTCAGGGCCAATATCCCAATTGAACGAATTTAGTATTTCTTGTGTTTGCGCTAACGTGCGTGAAGAATCACCTTCAAACCCATCTGAACCAGAAGCCGCTAGGTTCGATGCTATGATAGACGGTAAGGCACGTGTTCCATCATCTCGTCCAGTCCAATCGTCGCTTCCACCGTCGTAGAAAAAACCATCGTTACTGTTTTCTGAATTCCAACCTGCTCCACCGGACACACTGAAAACAAATTCAGTAGGGATAGATTTAGTGCGAATATTAACGTTACCGCCACCAAAATGACCAGGCATATTGGGCGAAAACGATTTTTGAACGTTCAAGCTTTCAATGATGCTTGAAGGGAATAAATCTAGCGGAACCACCGAACGCGTTGGATCAGGGCTAGGTACTGTCATACCATTTAACTGTGTACTTGAGTAACGTTCACCCAAACCACGAACGTAGATGAACTTGCCATCTACCAATGTCAATCCAGTTACACGGCGAAGTGCCGCCGCAGCATCACCATCACCGGTACGTGCAATTTGATCTGCACCCATGATATCGGCAACAAACGCTTGGTTTTGACGTTCTTGCATTACCGCTGTTGCTGTCCCTTTTAATCGGGTTCCTGTAGCAACAACTTCTTCAATCACTTCATCTTCTGATTGTTGCGCCATTGCCGTGGTAGACAATAAGCTTGAACCTAGAATAGTAGAAATGGCAAGCGTCAGACTACCTAACTTAAATATTGACGATTGATTATTTTTCATTATGGAAACTCCTATGGGACTGTGGTTAGGAAGACCTTTCAGCACAAAAGCTAAGGCGCGCAAGCGCCTTAGCTTCAATGAATGATGAAAGTTTATTAGTCTTCAAGACCTACAGTTACCCAGCCTAGCGTCCAGTTAGCTTCGCCATCGAATGCACCTTTATAATCTGTGCTATCGAAGAAGCTATCTAGCGTAGACGCGTCAAAACCAGAACCAAGTAACGCTGAATCACTGCTTGGAACATAACCGGTTGCATCATCGAAACTTAGCGCGTCAATGTCTGCTACAACGGTGTTACCGTCTTGTGCTTCAAACCATTCTTGGGTTGTTGCCGTACCAATTACGTCAGAACCAAATGCGCTGGTAGACTCACAAGCCACTGTAGAGTGAGTAACAGTAAGTGAAGCATCTGCTGCGTTTGCAATTGATTCATCACCGTTAACGCGTAGGCAGTTGCTGTAGTCAGCGCCGCCAGTTACTACTAAGTTCTTAATGGTTCCTGCGGTACCGTTACGAAGACGTACGCCGTTGGTATCTGTAGAACCAATAATGGTTACATTAGAAACAGTAGGCGTTGTTAGTGGTGTCCAAGTAGGGTTATCTTCGTTATTGTCAGCTTCAAATGCATTGTCGCCGCCATTAAGGCCCTGCTTGATAAGCACGTACTGTGCTTTACCCGTCCAACCGAAAGACCAATCTAGTGAGTCATCACCAATGGCAGTTAGAACTAGGTGACTAACGTTTACCGAGCCACCGAAGAACTCAACACCATCGTCTAAGTTTTCGTGCACTTGGATGAAGTCTACTTCTGTACCACTGCCAACACCTGCGAATGAGATACCGTTTAGTTCATCACCAGCAGCAAGTGCTTTACCTGCATGCTTAACAATAACGTAGCGGAAAGTACCAGAGCTATCTTCTGCATCAGCGCCGCCGTATAGACCAGCATCACCTTCAGCAGATACACCACATGATGCTAATTCCGCATCTGAGGTTGCGTCGTCGTCGCCTGTGTTACACAAGTTAGTAGGTGCATTACCTAAGATAACTAGGCCACCCCATTGACCGATAGTAGTTTCGCCACCCGTCATATCTTCAGATGAGGTGAAAGTGATAGGCAATGTTGCAGTACCAGACGCTTCCATTTTCGAACCGCGGCGTACTACTAAGAAATCGTCGCCATCTTCACCAAATACGGTAGTACCGCGTTGGATATAAAGCGTAGCGCTATCAGCGTTATCGTTACCTACAGCAGTGCGGCCTTTAATCAACCAATGAGCATCGTTGGTTAAAGAAACGTCTGCGGTAAAGATAGTATCAGCGGCTAGCTGATACACTGGCTTGTCAGTAATCGCGGCAAAGCTGCCTGAAACGTCAGTGGCCAAACCTTGCTCAAATGCGTTAGTCACATCAGAAGGAATTGAGTCGTTAACAGCAACAGTCCAACCGTCCATCCAGTTGTTTTCGCCGTCAAATGCACCGATGTAGTCAGTTGATGTGAAGAAATCACTTTCTGCAGACATGTCAACACCAGCGCCTAGCAATGGAGAACCAGAGCGAGGTGTGAAGCCATCGGTAGAAAGCATTAGTGCGTCAGCCGTTTGTACACTGTTTCCAGTTTGGCCAGTAAACCATGCTTCTGTTGAACCACCGCCGATTTCATCAGAACCGAAGTTGTCGTCAGTTTCACACGCAACTATTGAGTTTTCTACTGAAAGCGCACCAGACTCTGCATTCGCGATAGATTCAGCACCGTTAACACGTAGGCAATTTGAATAGCCTTCACCCGCAGTAACCACTACGTTACGCAGTGCACCTGCGGTACCATTACGTAGACGCACACCGTTTGTACCCTCGGCACCAACAATAGTTACGTTCGAGATAGTTGGGCTAGTAAGCGGCAACCACGCAGGGTTATCTTCGTTGTTATCCGCTTCGATAGCGTTATCGCCACCCGCAGCCGATTGCTGGATATAAACATTTTGTGCGTTACCAGTCCAACCAAATGACCAATCAAGTGAATCATCGCCAATATCAGTCAACACAATGTTACGAACGCTTACTGTACCACCGAAGAATTCAACTCCGTCATCTAGATTTTGGTGAACTTGGATAAATTCAACTTCAGTACCAGAACCAATACCTGCAAATGAAATTCCGTTTAACTCGTCACCTGCCGCTAATGCGCGACCTGCATGCTTAACAACAATATAGCGAAGCGTACCTGAGTTATCTTCAGCATCTGCACCACCGTAAAGCCCTGCATCACCTTCCGCTGCTACACCACATGCTGCTAATTCAGCGTCAGAGGTATCTGAATCGTCACCCGTGTTACATAAGTTAGTAGGTGCATTACCAAGAAGTACCAAACCACCCCATTGACCAATAGACGTTTCTTGACCTGTTAGGTCTTGAACCGACGTAAAGGTAATTGGCGCGTTGGCCGTACCCGCAGCTTCAATTTGAGAGCCACGACGCACTACTAAGAAGTCATCGCCTTCTTCACCGAAAACGGTTGTGCCTTGTTCAATGTAAAGTACCGCGTTGTCTGCGTTGTCGTTACCAACAGCTAAGCGACCTTTAATTAACCAGTAAGCATCGTTAGTTAATGTTACATCACTGGTTAGTGTTGTATCTTCAGCAAGTTCATAAACTGGCTTGTCAGTTAATTCTGGGAAGTTAGCTGATACATCTGTCGCAAGGCCTTGCTCGAAAGCAGTCTGAATATCAGTTGGGAATCCACCGTTTACACCAACCGTCCAGCCTGTAGTCCAGTCTTCACCAGCAGGGTCAAATGCGCCAATGTAGTTTCCACTGTTTGCTAAAGGCGAAGCTGACGTAGGGAAATACCCGTTATCTTCAAAAAGAAGTTCAGAAGGTGTTAGTACACTATTGCCGGTTTGGCCTTCGAACCACGCTTGCGTAGAATCGCCACTAATTTCATCTGAACCAAAGTTGTTTGCGGGGGTTTCACAAGCAACTACCGAGTTAGTGATTGAAAGCTCACCAGACTCTGCATTCGCGATTGACTCGTCGCCATTTACGCGCAGGCAGTTAGCCGCTAATGTAGAGCCGGTAACGACTACATTAGATAGCACCCCTGCTGTACCGTTACGTAAACGAACGCCGTTAGTACCGTCGGCGCTTACAATGGTTACGTTCGAAACAGTTGGCTTGGTAAGTGGTAACCATGAAGGGTTATCTTCATTGTTATCCGCTTCAATAGCGTTGTCACCACCGTCTGCAGATTGCTGAATATAAACGTTAGTTGCACTTCCCGTCCAACCGAAAGACCAATCTAGAGAATCGTCACCAATGTCTGTTAGCACTACATTGCTTACGCTAACCGTACCACCGAAAAATTCGATACCGTCATCAAGATTTTGGTGAACTTGAATGTGATTTACTGTTGTTTCAGAACCGATACCAGCAAATGAAATACCGTTTAGTTCATCACCAGACGCCAAGGCTTTACCAGCATGCTTAACAACAACATATTCTAGTGTACCAGAATCATCTTCTGCGTCGTTTCCGCCGTACAAGCCAGCATCACCTTCCGCAGACACACCACAAGACGCTAGTTCGTCGTCAGACGTTTGGTCATCGTCACCTGTGTTACAAAGGTTAGTGGGTGCATTACCTAGTAATACCACACCACCCCATTGACCAATTGATGTTTCTTCACCAGTAACGTCTTGAATAGATGTCATTACAATTGGCGCTGAAGATGAACCAGACGCTTCAATTTGTGAACCACGGCGTACTACTAAGAAGTCGTCACCGTCTTCACCGATAACGGTTGTACCTTCTTCAATGGTAAGTACTGTTGAATCGGCGTTGTCGTTACCAACTGCTGTACGCCCCTTAATGATCCAGTGCGCATCATTGGTTAACGTCATGTCTTGCGTTAACACTAAATCGTCATCTAAGCGATAAACAGGCTTATCAGTAATTGTAGAGAATTCGCTTGATGCATCAGTCGCCAAGCCTAATGAAAATGGCGTATCAACATCAGGGGTAGTTGGCGTAGTTGGGGTAGTCGGCGTGGTAGGAGTCGTTGGCGTTGCAACAACTTCGTCACCTTCATTAATATTTATATCGCCACCGCAACCTGCAAGAACAAGTGCAGTCGTGATTGCACTGATCTTAAAAACATTACGAATTTCCATTAAATTCTCCAGTTAGATCTTAGTTTGAATTTCAAAGTCCGGTAGAGATTAAATGAGAAGGGTGACATTTTTGTTACAAATGTACATTCAGGTAGAAATATTTGGAACTTTTGTAGATCGCCTTTAATGGCTTAAAGATTGTCTTGTTTTTTAATGGGTTGGAGTGAATTTTGAGTGTTACAGCAACTGGTTATATTGTTAGAAGGACTAATTTCTATCTCGAAACCACTTAGTTATGACGTTTTTATTACCAACGGTCACCGGTTCAGCATAATGCATAGTGTTAAAATTAGGCGCGCCGGTTTGGGTCAAATTATTCCATATCAGTGCTGCGCCTCGGCAGGGCTTTACCGACACGCCGATTTTTGTAAAGTGAGTATGCCCACCTTCCATGCTATCGTCTAAATAAATCATGCAAGTCCATGTCCGCTGCCCCCTTTTTTTGGCATGTTCTAGATACTGAGGAGTGCCTGGTGGGAAGAAATCAAAATGCGGTTTAAAATATTGCCCTTGCTTATAATGTTGCGCTTGAATCACCTCTTTTTCTCCTACGCCCAATCCTAAGAAGCTGACAATACGACTATCTATAGAGGTAACCAACGCGCTGTCCATGAAAGCGAGTTCGCAGGTTGAAGATGTTCTTATCCCCTTTGCAGAAGGCGCACCAGTCAGTTTAGAAGGGGTAAGTTTATTTGCGGAAAGACTAATGACATCTTGGCACTCCTGCCCAGATAAAAAGTTATCAACGCGATAAAGCTGAACTTCCTTTTCATCGCACAAACAGGTCACATTATTAATTGAAGGCTGATGTAAAAATGCGGGCGTTGCGAGCTTGCGATAAAACTCTACATCTCGGTCGAAAACATAGTTTGAAGGTAAATTACGGCCTAAAAGCCGACGAACTGTATCTGCATCAAACCCATTTAGCGTTAACTGCTCTGTAATCACGGGAAGTGCTGTGCCTGCGAGAAGGTTTTTAACTACCCAATTTTTCCAGCGTGATGAAACATGCTCCACGGTTATTCACCTGTTTGATACAAATTAATCGACCAACCTACGCTGCCTTAAGAGCATATCTTCACGAATTGGAAAGTACCCATCACGCGCGACTTGTTCTTGCCCTTGTTCAGATAGAATATAACGCAAAAACTCTCTTTCAAGGGTAGGCAGTGGCTCACCAGGTTTTTTGTTTATCACCAAATACAAGAAGCGCGAGAACGGATAAGACTCACTACGAACGTTATCTATGGTAAGTGGCACTAACGAATCTTTCGTTTCACCTAACGGCAGCGCCCGCACCCCTGCGGTTTTGTAACCATAGGCCGCATAACCCATAGCGCCTTTACCTGAGGCGACAGAAAGTACCACTGAAGCCGACCCAGGCTGCTCGTTTACCGTATTTCTAAAATCACCGTCACACATGGCTATGATTTTAAATAATCCATAGGTTCCTGATACCGAGTTTCGCCCGTACAAGCGAATTGGGGCGCGATAGCCATTAGCATCAATGCCTAACTCTGACCATTTATTGATTGGCCCATCCCCACCGCAAAATTGTGTTTGAGAAAAGATAGAATCGACTTGCTTCAGGGTAAGGCCTTGTAGCGGGTTTCTGCGTTCCACAAAAATAGCGATAGCATCCATCGCAACCTTAAGGACTAAAGGCGGGTAACCGTGCTTGCGGGTAAAATCGCGAATTTCACTAGGCTTTAATTCTCGGCTCATGGGGCCGATAGTGGCTGTACCTTCAATAAGCGCAGGGGGCGCAGTAGAAGACCCCGAGGCTTGAATTTGGAAACCCACCTGCGGATAGAGGGCTTTGAACTCTTGCGACCAAAAAGTCATTAAATTCGCGAGTGTGTCTGAACCTACCGAGGTGATCTTTCCTGCCACCCCAGGTTGGCGTTCATACTCTAGCTCATGGGTAGTTTCAGCCCCCAACGAGCCTGATACAAGAAGCAAAACGGCCACATTGCACGAGGCGATGAATTGCTTTATTCGCATTTAAATTTGCTCCGCAATTAACTCTTTATCAAGCACAAAGGAAAACTGACTGCCCTCACCTAAGGTACTGGCAATGTCTAAACGGGAATTGTGATGGCTAAGTACGTGCTTTACTATCGACAAGCCTAATCCTGAGCCACCAGTCTTGCGAGACCGTGCTTTATCGACACGGTAAAAACGCTCGGTAAGTCGATTAAGGTGATTAGACTCAATACCATCGCCATTATCATGAACGGCAAATTTAGCCCCTTCCTCGTCACCATGCCAATATACATGAATTTCTCCACCAGGTGGAGTGTAGTGCACGGCATTGAATACCAAGTTAGAACAAGCACTTCGCAATTCGGTTTCAACCCCAAATACTTTTAGTTCGGTATCAATATGAAATTCAATATGGTGCTGTTTTTCTTTATTAAGCGCCTGCGCTTCTCGCTCTATCTGAGACAGTACCGTAGGAATATTCACTACGTTTTCATAAATGCGTTCAGAGCTGGCCTCAATGCGAGACAACACTAATAAATCTTCAATCAAATTTTGCATACGATGAGTTTGCGCGGTCATTTCCTTCATGGCTTTTTGCATAAAAGGATCGGCCGACTCATCCACCGGCAAAATTTCTAAATACCCATTAATTACCGTAAGCGGCGTTCTTAATTCATGTGACACATTGGCGACAAAATCTTTACGCATGGCCTCTAACTGAGAAACACGGGTAATATCACGCGCAATTAATAAAAGGTGTTCGTCACCATAAGGCATAACCCGATATTCAAAGGTTTTATGCGGGTTAGTGGGTGATGGTACTTCAATAGGATATTTGAAATTTCCAGCATGGAAGTACTGAATAAACTCTGGGTGGCGTAGTAAATTATCGAGCCTTCTGCCCGCATCCTGTGGCCACTTCAAGCCCAAATCCAGCCGGGCTAAGCGGTTACACCAAATAATACATGCTTTTGAATCCACCACTACCGCGGCATCGGGTAAGGCTTCAGAGCCCTCACGAAATCGCTTCACGAGTTCACCTAGCTCTTTACGCTTATTTCTGTTTCTGCGCTGCAGGTAATAAATGCCTTCGTAAATATGTTCCCACACACCACGCACGGTGGGTGGTGACATTTTACGACTATGCCACAACCAGCGGTTAAGCTTGTATAAATGCCAATAGTTGAAGATAAGCAGCAAGGTGGCGCCAATGGCTACAGCAAATAACATGTCATTCATATACCAACCGATTAGCGCGAATACCAAAAGGTATAGCACTAGTCGAAGGGTACTTCTCAGCCATGAGAACGGGTAGTACATAGTGAATGCGCCCTGAAACAGTGAAACGCGGAGAGCGAAGAGACGCTATCGGCGTCTCTTATCCGCTGGGAATTTAGAGTTTGGTAGAGAAACGGTAACCGGCTCCACGCACGGTTTGAATCATAGCATCATGCCCATGACGAGAGATAGCTTTGCGTAAACGTCTGATATGCACATCAACGGTTCTATCTTCCACATATACATTCGTCCCCCAGACATTGTCGAGTAATAGCTCACGGCTATAAACGCGCTCTGGATGGGTCATGAAGAAGTGAAGAAGTTTAAACTCGGTTGGACCCATGTCTAACGGATCTTCATTGGCCATAACGCGATGAGACACAGGCTCAAGTTTCAAGCCGTTAAATTCAATAGGCTCTTCATTTGATGTAGGCGTTACTCGTCGCATCACCGCTTTTATTCGAGCAATAAGCTCTTTAGGTGAGAACGGTTTGGTGACGTAATCGTCAGCACCCGCATCAAGACCGCGAATTTTATCTTCTTCTTCGCCTCTTGCGGTAAGCATGATCACTGGGATATCACGAGTGAACTCATGTTGCTTTAAACTCTTGGCCAATTGAACGCCGCTTCCACCAGGTAGCATCCAATCGAGTAAGATTAAATCTGGGTAAGGTTCACATATTTTTTCTTGCGCTATATCGTAATCTTCGGCTTCAATAATATTAAAACCAGATTGCTCTAACACAAACTTAAGCATTTCACGGATGGGCGCTTCGTCCTCAACCACCAAAACTGTACGAGACATTATTATTTTCCTGCTCATCACAAAACGCCGCTATTATTAATGTGCACTGTGACACTTTTATTAAAACGATTACATTAATGTGTCAAGTTTTCTACAAAGATGGGTCGTATTTTCTTCATAGCGCTTGCTTGTTTATTCATACATTTACGCATATTCTTGGCAATGAAGGTAAAGTAAATTATAGACAGAGGAATGTTGTTCAATGGCGGCGGTAAAAACTGGGTTATCAAGAAAACTGCTGACACGAGTGCTCTCTGTATACTTCATTCTTACGCTTATTGTTACCGTTGGACAGATTTTTACCGAGTATCTAAGTACCAAAGATCATGTCGAAGACGAATTACAAACTTTAAAAAATACCTTCTCAACCAGCTTAACCCGTGCCCTGTGGGAATTGAACAGCGAACAAGCTAGCTCAATAGCAGAGGGGTTATTAGAACTTCCTATTGTTGAAGGTGTACAAGTTAGGGATGAAAATGGCAATCAAATTGCCGACTACGGTTTAAGCATTCAGCGTCCCCGCTCTCCTATCGAAGAAGAACTTATTGAAGACCACCCGGGTGGGATTTTCAGTTATAGCTTTCCATTAATATTTAAATTTTCAGGACGAGAATCGACCGTAGGCGATGTAACGCTCTACTCAAGTTTCGATACTATTTTTGGCCGTATCGAAATTGGCATCTTTTTTCTTATTGGAAATGCGTTAATAAAAACCACCTTTTTGGTGTTTCTTTTTATGACCGCGTTTCGCACCATGTTGTCCGAACCCTTGGCTGAAATAATTCATCAAATGGAAGGATTTGATCCGCTTCATCCCGATGAAAGCAAGCTTTCAGTCAAAATAAGTGACGATAATGAGTTATTGCAATTAAAAGAATCGTACAACAATGTTATCGACGATTTAATCGTATCTAATGGTAAGTTGACCAATGCTCAAAGCCAGCTATCGCATGCCAATAAAAAGCTAGACGATCAGAATCTTATTTTAGAGCAAGAAGTCGCTAAGAAAACCTCTTCGCTTTCTCAAATTATGCTTAGCCTTGAACAACAAAAAGACGAGCTTATCGCAAATCAAAGAGAGCTTCGTCAAGAGAATGAAAATAGGCAGTATATAGAAGATGAGCTTCGCAAAAAAAATGCGGAGTTAGCGAATTCAATGGGAAATTTACAACTCACCAAAGACCAATTGGTCGAATCTGAGCGCATGGCCTCTCTTGGCGGTTTGGTAGCTGGGATTACCCATGACGTAAATACACCACTTGGCGTTGGCGTAACTGCCGCCAGCTTTTTGCAAGAGCGACTTAATAACTTAAAAACGAGTTTTGAAGAAAAAAGCCTGACTACAAAAAACATGGAAAACTTCATTAATGAAGCAGAACAAACGGCTAATCTCCTGTTAACTAACTTAAACAGAGCATCTGAGCTTATCGCCAGCTTCAAACAAGTGGCGGTGGATCAAACCAGCGAAACTGAACGAGAGATAAACCTTAACGATTACATTCGTGACATCATTAAATCACTTAAGCCAAGCTTCAAGCATAATAATCATGAAATAGTGGTTAGTTGCCCTGAAGATCTTTATATTCGCTGTGCACCAGGGGCCATTGCCCAAATTGTGACGAACATGATTGTGAACTCTTTAGTGCATGGTTTTGAAGACACTAACGATGGCAAAATAACGTTAGATGTGAGTACGGATAACAACACCATAGAAATGCGTTACCGTGACAACGGGAAAGGCTTGTCTAATGATGATTTAGATAAGTTGTTTGACGCCTTCTTTACGACTAAGCGAGGAGAAGGCGGCAGCGGGCTTGGCACACACATTATGTACAACCTTGTTACTCAGTCTTTATCTGGCCACATTGAAGCGCAAAGCAAACCTGGCGATGGCCTCCAATATACCATTCGCTTTCCCATGAAGGGCAAACCGGCTTAACAAAAAATCTCTATAGCTCCCGTACTATATCCGTTGCACCGCATTCGCTAGCTTGGTACGCTTGCCCACCATTTTTAAAAGAGATAGCCTCAAATGTGGTTTAAAAATATAAAAGCCTACCAAATTACACAGCCACTTTCCCTTGACGATGACGACCTAGAGCGCGTGCTAAGCGAGCAAGCCTTCCGTCCTTGTAAGAGTCAAGACTTGGCCACTATGGGCTTTGCCTCCCCTTTCTCCCAAGCCGGCAAACAAGGCACTATGTTTCAGCGTGTTGGGCAACGTTACTGGCTTACCGTTAAGAAGCAAGAAAAGCTACTTCCCGCCGCGGTAATTAATGCCGAACTGGACGACATGGTTGCCAAAATTGAAATGGAAACCGGTTCGCCTGTCGGTAAAAAGGCTAAAGCCGATCTTAAGCAGGAAATTCAAACTCGCTTGTTGCCTCAAGCGTTTACTAAAAACACTTACACCCATGGGTTTATTTCGTTAGAAGATAACCTTGTGGCTGTTGATGCCTCTGCCGATGGCAAAGCTGAAGCCTTTTTGGCCCTAGTTCGAAAAGCCATTGGCTCACTACCGGTTGTGCCTTTAGCCCGCCACAGTTTGCAGTCTGAACTGACTCACTGGCTGACTGACTCAGCGCCAGATGGCATAGCACTACTTGAAGAAGCCGAGTTCAAATCTACAGATGATGCTGGCAGTATTATTCGCTGTAAAAACCAGCCGCTTGATAGTGATGAAATCACGATTCATTTGGATGCAGGTAAGCTGGTACAAAAAGTGGCGTTTGAATATCAAGATACCCTAACGGCAGTTATTGCTGAAGATGGCTCGTTAAAGCGTATTAAGTTTACCGATAGATTAAAAGAAGAGACTGAAGACATTCCTAAAGACCAAATTGAAGCACGCCTAGATGCTGAATTTGCGTTAATGTCTGCAGAGCTTTGTACTTTGCTAAACTTCTTGCGTGAAACGCTCAACTTGAATGACGCTAACACCTAAACCGTGTTTAACTAGCGTGAAATTAATACGTGTTGAGCAGTGCCCCATGGGTATTGCTCAACATTTTGTTTATCTTTGCCACCCGTTAGTTACCCGCTTCACCTCTAATCACTTGCCTGCCAGCTGCCTTTACAGCACCGGGTAGTGGATAATATTAATAAACTGGGTTTCCCCACTTTCATCTTTATAGCCATGCGCTTGATCGGCATCTATTAAATACTGCTCGCCGGCTTTGATGGTTTTACACTCATTACCTTGCCACAAGGTTAACCTGCCTCCAATGCAATGAATATGTTCAGTAACCCCACTTTGATGGGCCGTAGAGCGTTGCTCATGAAAATGCGTTAAGGTAATTTCAAACACCTCAAAACCTTTGTTTACATCAAACGGAAAAAGGGTTTTCACTTGCATGTTTGGGTCGTGAATAAAGCCGTGATTAACATCGAATTCAGATTGTGCGTTTGCCGCAATAAAGGAGGAAAACGAAGCATTCAACCCAGTCGCAATTTTCCACAAGGTAGCGATAGTAGGGCTTGACTCTTGCCGCTCTATTTGGCCTAACATGGCTTTAGACACACCGGTTAACGTGGCGGCTTTATCAAGAGACAAGCCCATATCACCACGCAACTGCTTTAAACGCGCAGAAATACTTAACGAAAAGTCTCCCGCCTGTAGTGCATCGCTATTGGTCTTCATCATTTACTGCTTCTTGTCACATTCTTACAAATAGAGTCGATTTAGCATTTTAATGCAAAACGCCTTGTGCGCTATAACGCACAAGTGTAGAGTTAACTTATTGTGTACGTTATAACGCACACAGTATGAAGTAGTTTAGGTTTAGGTTCAAATGGTTGGGGCAAAGATGAAATCAGAATGGCAGATTAGCCACATTTCTTCAGGATTAACGGCAGTCACCGTTGGCTATAGCAGTGCTGTTGTTATTGTTATTGATGTTGCCCGTAAAGCGGGGGCAAGCCCTGATATGGTCATTAGTTGGCTTCTCGCCTTAGGCCTAGGCATGGGCATTTCCTGTATTTTCTATTCTTGGCTAATGAAAATGCCTGTCGTCACCGCCTGGTCGACCCCTGGTGCGGCCTTTTTATTAGGTAGCGTGGAGCAGTACACCCTTCCTGAGAGTATTGGCGCCTTTATTATCTGCGCAGTGCTTTCGCTGGTTACCGCGCAAAGTCGCAGTTTGCTCAATCAAATAAGCCGCATTCCGGCTAGTATCTCATCGGCGCTACTGGCAGGTATTCTATTGCCTATCTGTATATCGATATTCACTGATGTAGAACAACACCCCTATATTGTTGCCAGTTTTCTGGCTATCTATCTTGTTGGAAGCCGATTTTTCCCTCGCTACCTTATGTTGTGTTTACTGGCTGTTTCTATTGTCACTAGTAGCTTCTTAAACGGTGAAATCCCGTTAACTCTCTCACTACCCACTCCCGTGTGGGTCAGCCCTGAGTTTTCAGTTACCGCCGCCATTGGGCTTGCCGTTCCTTTGTACATTATTACTACCCTTTCTCAGAATTTACCCGGCATTGCGATACACCATTCCCATGGTTACCACCCCGACCATAAAACAGTGCTAAGTGGCATTGCCATATTGCAGGGGGTGCTAGCGCCATTTGGCGGGTTCACGTTCAATCTTGCGGCAATAACCGCGGCCTTGTGCATGGGGGAAGAAGCAGATAAAGATAAAAGTCAGCGTTATAAAGCGGCCATCGCCGCAGGTATTGGTTACCTATTTATGGGGCTACTTGCGTCTGTTGTGGTGGTTTTGTTCGTTTCAATGCCCCCGATTGTAGTGCATTTACTGGCAGGTCTTGCGCTGCTGTCTACCTTGCAAGCCGCCTTGGTCAAAACCGTAGAGAGCGACAAATACCGTCACGCTGCCTTGGTCACTTTTTTATGTACGGCATCAGGCTTTAGTCTTCTATCCATCACGTCAGCGGTGTGGGGCCTTTTACTTGGCTTATTGTTAATGTTGGTTGAAAGCAACAAACAAAAAAGCCGAACATAAGTTCGGCTTCAGATAATCCTGCTTTACTAACATTATGCTAGTAAGGTGTTAGGCAAATATTTGTTTCGCCGCACCGGCAAGATCGGCAAATTCATCTGAGTGAAGTATCGCCACATCATCAATAACATCACGCTGTATGGCTAAGTTCAAAACCGCGTCTTTTTGACTGTCCATTGCGCCAGAAACGGCAGCGCCAACACGAACGAAATCTATGTAGGTAACCTGTTCAGGTATATAGCTCAAATCTTTCCAGCATTTGGCTACACTCACAAACTCTTCACCAAAGCCCCATTCTCGCATGATGCTAGCGCCAATTCGGCCCGCTAGCTTGTCGATGGCCACTTCTAAAAAGGTTGGATTCGCAAACACTTCAGGATGTCTTTCTGCTTCGGTCAGGATAGGCAATACGCCAATGTTATGGGTTAACGCTGTTAGCGTCATAATATCCATACTCATTTCACGCTTTTTCGTGCGCGCGATATAAAGCTGCATTACCGCCATTGAATTAGCCACGATATTAACGGTATTCGCCCACTCTTTTTGTAGATAGGCACTCACTACATCATTTTTAGAAACGAACAGCTGTTCCATGGCAAGCGCGGTTGAAATATTTTTGATTTGGCGTAACCCAATACGAGTTACCGCTTGGCTGATAGAATTTACTTTTATACTCCGGCCCATGTAAGCGCTGTTCGCAATTTTAATCATTCTTGCGCTTAGCGAGGGGTCTTGTCCGATAACATCACCCATAGCACTTAGGTTGATATTAGGATCATCCGCTGACTTTCTCACTTTTAAAGCAATAGCCGGTAACGTAGGAAGTACGAGTGTGTCGTTTGTTATTTTTTCAACAAGAATTGTTGAGAGCGCATTTTGTGTAGACATATACCTACCCTTAGATATGTTTCAAATAGCCACTAAAAGGCAATGAATTTAAGATACCCGCGGTTACACTGTAATCCTTGTTTGCGAGTAAATGACCAAGTTGCAGTTGCTCAGAGACTTACTATTCCACTATACGCTACACATATGAAAAGCATAGCTTTATGATAGCAGGAAATCATATTCCCCTTATGTTATAACCTTTATTAAGCTTAAGTTATATTGAACCTTTTACTAACTCAACATTGAATATGCATTATTACGCGTTGTGAATAGTGTAGTACATATGCCTTTACATGAAACCTTGATACACATCAAAACGCTGCTCGCTAACGTGTTAGTTTATTGTATATTCTTATCCTGCCAATAAATCTAAAACAGAAACCTTTATGATGAAATTATCACCTAAACATTACTCTACTCTTGCCGTGGCAGTTGCCACAAGTTTATTTATGAGCGCCTGCTCCAAGGCACCAGAAGAAGGCATATCAAAAGCAAACCCTTCCGTAGAGGCTTCGCATACCACATCATCAGATAGCACGCTTCTTGTGAATGAGTCTAGGCTATCTATTTATCATCCCGTTGAATTGACCAGTGATTTATCCCATTTAAGCGACAATCAACAAAAGATGATAGGTTTGCTCATAGATGCGTCTAAAATAATGGACGACTTATTTTGGAAACAGGCCTTCTTCGGCGATAAAAATGCGTTTTTAAATAGTATTGAAAACGACGACGTTAAACACTTTGCTTCAATCAACTATGGCCCATGGGACAGATTGAACGGCGATAATGCGTTTCTTTCAGGCTATGAAGAGAAAGCCCTAGGTGCTGAATTTTATCCTCACAACATGACAAAGGCTGACTTCGCGACCGCCACGTTCGATGACAAACAAGGCTTATACTCGTTGGTGAAGCAAGATGAAGCTGGCAACCTTTACTCTGTGCCCTACTCTGAGGCGTACAAAAGTGAACTCACCGCTGCATCAAAGATTCTTAAAGAGGCTGCTGAACTTGCCGAAGATCCAAGCTTTAAAGCCTACTTAACCCTGCGCGCACAAGCATTACTTACCGACGATTACTTAGCCTCGGACATGGCGTGGATGGACATGAAGACAAACCCTGTAGAGTTGGTAATTGGCCCAATCGAAAGCTATGAAGACCAACTATTTGGTTATCGCGCCGCCTTTGAAGCCTACGTTTTGGTAAAAGATTTAGCGTGGAGTGAAAAACTCGCAAAATACGCTGCTTTTCTTCCAGAGCTACAAAAAGGTTTGCCTGTACCTGCCCAGTACAAAGCGGAAGTACCTGGCTCCGACGCCGACTTAAACGCCTATGACGTTGTGTATTACGCGGGGCATTCAAATGCTGGCAGTAAAACCATTGCGATCAACTTACCTAATGATGAGCGTGTACAGCTTGAAAAAGGCACCCGTCGTTTGCAACTTAAAAACGCGATGCGTGCCAAGTTCGACAATATTCTTATTCCTATTGCGGATATGTTAATTGCACCTGAGCAACGTGATCATATTACGTTTGATGCGTTTTTTGCTAACACCATGTTTCATGAAGTGGCGCATGGCTTAGGTATAAAAAACACCCTTGATGGTAGCGATACGGTAAGAGGCTCACTTAAAGAACACGCCTCGGCATTAGAAGAAGGTAAAGCTGACATTTTGGGTCTTTACATGATTCAAAGCTTGCTTGAAAAAGGCGAAATTTCAGAGGGTACACTTGAAGATTACTATGTCACTTTTATGGCCGGCATTTTCCGCTCAGTACGTTTTGGGGCCTCTAGTGCGCACGGTAAGGCGAATATGATTCGCTTTAATTTCTTTGCACAAGAAGGCGCTTTTGAGCAAACCGAAGAAGGTGTTTATCGCGTTAATGTTGAGAAGATGGGCGCAGCAGTCGCCGCATTATCTGAGCTTATTTTAACCCTGCAAGGTGATGGCGACTACGATGGTGTTGCAGAACTTGTAGCCAATATGGGCGTGATTAAACCACAGCTAGCAGCAGATTTAGCGCGCTTAGAAGCGGCAAACATCCCTGTCGATATTCACTTCGAACAAGGTAAAAAGGTACTTGGTTTGAACTAACCACTATCTATCGATAAGCGGTTCATTAAACACTAAGCCAGTTAGTTGCCTGTGTTAAGCAACTGACTGGCTATTTAACTCACCATTCTACGTTGAGTGGTGAGTTAAAACGTTTTTCATTCTAAGGGCTTTTACGCTAAACCCTATCTATTCCAAACGCTTTGCGGTATCAGTATATGGCGGCCAGCCCATGATTTTACCGGCTAGCACATGTAAGTGTATGTGGTACACCGTTTGCCCACCAAACTCATTACAGTTCATTACCGTGCGGTAACCCTGCTCATCTACGCCTAATTCACCCGCGACCTTTGCAGCCACATAAGATAGGTGCCCTACGACTTCCCTGTCTTCTTTAGTGATGTCGTTAATGGTAGGAATAGCCTTTTTCGGGATCACTAAAAAATGCACCGGCGCTTGCGGATTTATATCCCTAAACGCCAACGAGATATCATCTTCATAAAGGATATCTGCTGGTATTTCTTTATTGATAATCTTCGTAAAAATAGTGTCTAACATTGCGTACTCCCTGCATCAATTATTGTAACCATACTACATTGTTTATGCTTTAAAAGAGGCGCTTTCCCAAGACAGGAATTCGCCTTATTGTATTACACCAACACAGTCATTTGCGACCCAGTCTTCTTTGCTCTTGAGTTTATAGGAACAACTTATGCAAAAACGAACCAAAGCAAAATGACGCCTAACAGTAAGCGGTAAATCACAAATGGCAGCATACCAATTCGCGATATCCAGCTAAGGAAGAGGTAAATACATAAGTAAGCACTCACAAATGAGAACGCAGCGCCATAGAGCAACGCAGACCAATCAACGGCTTCGTTAGCTTGTAATAAATCAAGAGTGGCAAGTAAACCGGCGCCCAAAATAACGGGAATAGACAGTAAAAACGAAAAGCGCGCACAGCTCTCTCTATTTAAGCCCAGCATCAAACCTGCTGTCATGGTAATACCCGAGCGAGAAGTACCGGGAATCAGCGCCAGTACTTGCGCTAGACCAATTAACAATGCTTGTTTCCAGTTAAGCGATGTTAATTCTTGAGTGCGTTTCGCGGTGGCGTCGGCATACCATAGGGCAAGACCAAAAATAATAGTGGTTGCGGCGATAACAAGGGCTGTTCTGGCATTAAGTTCTATCCAGTCTTTCATTACAAAACCAATAATCACAGCAGGTATAGTTGCGATAATCACATACCAGGCTAACTTACTGTCAGTGTTTTGCTCTTTTGTGAATCCCTTGGTAACCCAAGCCACTGTCATTTGTGCGATTTCTTGGCGAAAGTAAATCATTACCGCCAGTAAACTTCCCACGTGAACAGCAACGTCAAACGCTAACCCCTGACTTACCCAGCCAAATAGTTCTGCGGGCAGCAAAAGATGCCCAGAACTGCTGATAGGTAAAAATTCGGTAACGCCCTGAATAATGGCCAATATGATTATTTCGAACAGTGTCATTCCGTTGCTTAGCTCCAAGTAAAATTGATGGGCGAGAGTGTTTGTTTTTCTTTATCAAATGCCTGCCAAAGTGCCTCGTAGGTTTTGCCTTCAACAGGGTGGATTTCATTAGGAACCAATTCAGCTAACGGCCATAATACAAAGGCGTTATACAGAATCTCTTCCCGAGGTAGCACAACGGGTTCATGGGTAATTTGGTCATCGTACGTGAGTAAATCTAAGTCCAGTGTACGGGAACAAAATTTCTTTTCCCCGTGTTTACGGCCGTTGTCACTTTCAATCTGACGAAAGGTATCTCGCACTTCAATAATACTCATAGAAGTAACGGCTTTCGCCACTAGGTTATAAAAGGCACTGCCATCGAAGCCGACTGACTCACTCTCATATACCGACGAGTAACTAACGTCATCGAAATGCAGTTTAAGCGCTTTAATACTTTCTCGTATGTAGTGTTCTTTGTCGATATTGGAACCCACACTGATTAAAATGGTATGACGCCCCACTAGGACTTTTCCTGATACATAGCCACTGCCACCGTTTGGGCATTAGGTAGAATATTCGGCTTCACAATTTTAAGGCTGATGGCATGGGCCGGAAACATGGCTAATACCTTGTTCATTACCGCGCCGCCAAATGCTTCTAACAGCATAAAACGACTGTTTTTTCCTACCTCGGTAATACAATCAGCCACGTCGGCATAGTTAATGGTATCGTCGACATTATCTGACTGCATTGCGGCATCTAGGTTAGCGTCGAGTTCAACATCGAGCAACAGCGTGGTTAAACGCTCCCGTTCCCAATCATACACACCGATAAGGGTATCGACAGCCAGCCCTGTTATATATATTTTTCCCATAAACCTTTTCATTCTTATGACCATACTGGTCTTACTACCACGTTAACTTCTTCTCAAAAGGTGGTATATCACTTTTGAATGGAGTAGCTTTACGCTTTACGTTATTCGCCATGGGGCGATGGTGGCACAACTATACCGTTGTACTGCAAGTGGGGGCAACACGCACAATAGCATTCGCCCCATATTATTAGTGTAGATATACGTTTAGTGTACAAAGCAGCAGGTTAAAGTAGCAATAATGATACCGTTGGCCCTTTTAATGATTTGCGTAGCCTATTTGTTTGGCTCTTTATCGAGCGCGGTAGTTATCTGCAAAGCATTTTCTCTTCCCGATCCCCGCACTGCTGGTTCTAAGAACCCCGGCGCCACCAATGTATATCGAATTGGCGGCAGGATTCCGGCATTGCTGGTGCTGGTAATGGATATTTTAAAAGGGACTATTCCGGTTTATTCCAGCTACTTTTTGGGCTTAGACCCCGTGCTTTTAGGCCTAGTCGCTATTGCCGCATGTATAGGTCATATTTTCCCTTTATATTTTGGCTTCAAAGGGGGCAAAGCAGTAGCAACGGCCTTTGGTGCCATGTTACCCATTGGATTAGATTTAGCTGGCTTGCTTATTTTGAGCTGGGTTATAGTGGTGTTTCTTACCGGCTATTCCTCACTTGGCGCCTTGGTAGCAGTAAGCCTTGCCCCGCTTTTTACTTGGTTAATAAAACCCCTTTATACCGTTCCAGTCATCATGCTCTCTTTGCTGATTATCTTGCGGCATCGCGACAATATCAAAAGATTAGTCAGCCGCTCTGAGGGCAAAATTTGGGACAAAGGCAACACCAAAGAGTGAGCAACCTTTCTTTAGCGTACATGTTTTATTTTCGCTCGGGCGTATGGTAAAGCTGCCCTAGCGTTATTCCTCTTTTAAACCTTCCCGAAGTACCTTAATTTCACCATCGATAGGGGCAAGTAAGGCCAAGCCCATAATTTCAGCAAGCGCTGGGTATATTTCTAGATTACTGAAAGCTGGAAGCATTTTACCTTGTTTAAACGAAGGCCCGGACGCCACAAATAGCCCGCCCATGTCTGGCAACGTATTGAGATAACCATGGCTACCTTTGCTCACATGAGTATCTCCTTCACTTTTAAACCGTGCAGGCGGGGCAGTTTCCATAATAATATCGCCGGTTCGCGCATTGTACTGTGCATGCCTGACATCGCGTTCAACGGAGGTAAGCAAGATGAATCTCCCTTCCGCTAACAACCGGAGGCGATTTTTTTCATCTTCAATTTGCTCATAGGTAACCTCTGGCTTAGCATATAAACGCACTTGCGCACCACTGTTAAGCACAGTGAAATAATCAGGAATATTTAAAGACTCAACCATAATCTGGTGGCTATCTTTGACGTTGGTCATACCGTGATCAGATACCACAACCAAATTAACGTCTATCGAAAGCGCATTTAATCGGTCGTACAATTGACCGATTAGCTTATCTACCTTTGCAACAGCCTCTTTTGTTTTCTCGGACATAGGCCCTTCGTCGTGACCCACAGTGTCAGTCAATGAAAAGTAGCCTGAGACAAAAAGTGGCCTTGCAGCTTCCGGCAGACTTAACCATTGAACAATTTGGTCTATCCGTTGTTGGTAATCTGCATGCTTCGAGTAGTGATAAAGATAAGAAGGCAGCGCTCCTGCTATTCTAGCGTCAGATTCAGGCTAGAAATAGGTTGCAGCTTTATGCCCCTGAAACTCGGCCAAATGCCAACGCGGCATCGCAGTAATCCAGCTGCTATCGTCTTGCGCCTTCCCCATAGAATATTGTGCGTAGCTACCCTCTTTGCTGGGTCGCAACTTGTCATAAAAACGATTATCGACAATGCCGTGATGTATGGGGAGTAGCCCAGTCACAATAGAAATATGGTTGGGGAAAGTATTGGCGGGATAGACAGGTGTTAACGATGTGCTTCGAACACCAGCCTTAGCAATTCGTGCGAGATTTTTTGCATTGTGCAGCTCGATGTAATCATGTCTAAACCCGTCTAAAGATATAAGAACTACATGATTTTTGCTACTTTCAGCCGACTGGCTCGAGGCCAGATTCTTATGGCTAACCGCATTCTGATTAACGACGGTGTTATTAATTGCATGCTTATTATCTGCATGGGCACTAAAGGCCGCTAGCGACAACCAACTAGCGGTAAGTACCGCGCCAATAAACGGTATTGTGAGCCGAGCGCTATCACGGAAAAACACCACTAGATTTCCTACATGCTAAGTAAATTTATTTGCTACTTAGCATGCATGATAAAACCCTGTGATGACAACATTATTATACTGGCGCTAACGTATCCAGCGGCCAGCGAGGCTTAGCTTGTGAAGAAAGCCCCAATACTTCACCGGCTTTCAAACGCTGCATACCTGCATAAGCTATCATGGCGCCGTTGTCGGTACAGTACGCTAAGTTAGGATAGAAAACCTCACCACGTAAGTCGTCCATCAAGGTTTTCATTTGTGTACGCAACATGGTGTTCGCACTTACGCCACCGGCAATCACTAAGCGCTTCATACCCGTTTGCTTGAGTGCACGCTTACACTTAATAATAAGCGTGTCGATAACCGCTTCTTGAAATGCGTATGCAATATTAGCTTTGGTTTGCTCGTTGTCATCCGCAGCACGGATGGTATTAGCGGCAAAAGTTTTCAAGCCGCTGAAGCTGAAATCTAAACCTGGGCGGTCTGTCATTGGCCTTGGGAATTTGTAATGCCCTGGCTCGCCTTTTTCTGCCAGCTTGGCTAATAAAGGCCCGCCTGGATAATCAAGCCCCAGTAGTTTGGCCGTTTTATCAAAGGCTTCACCGGCTGCGTCATCTATCGACTCACCGAGAACTTCGTAGCTGCCTATGCCTTCTACTTTTACCAACATAGAGTGGCCGCCAGAAACTAGTAATGCAATAAAAGGAAATTCAGGCGCGTTATCTTCTAACATGGGGGCGAGTAAATGCCCTTCCATATGATGTACACCTACTGCGGGTACCCCCCACGCGTAAGCTAGAGAACGCCCCACGGAAGAACCCACTAGTAACGCACCAATAAGGCCTGGGCCTTGGGTGAAGGCTACGCCGTCTAATTCATTAGGTTGGGTGTTAGCATCACTAAGCGCTTTTTCGATAAGCGGGATAATTTTTCTAACATGATCCCGTGACGCAAGTTCAGGCACTACACCACCGTAATCGGCGTGTAATTTCACTTGGCTGTATAATTCGTGTGACAATAATCCCGCAGTGTCGTCATAAACGGCGATACCCGTTTCATCACAAGAAGTTTCTATTCCTAATATACGCATACTATTCCTAATATTTGCATTGAGCCAAACCTTACTTTTACGTCTTTAACAACAATGTTTACGGTATAACAAACACCAATGGCTTGCTTAGTTATCGAACCTGTCGAGCCCAAGCTATAGCCGAATCGCAAGTATTGAGCATAATCAGCATCGTTTACCCTGCAAGAGGATACTTGAGTTACCTCAGCACTTATTGCAACAAAGTTTATTGCAATAGATCAGCACCTGACCTGTTTGATCATCTGCGATCTGTGATATGATCCACTCAACCAATGCGGGATCGCGCTGAATTCTTCTTCTCACGTAGACAGATAAAAGGTATTACCTTGTCTCAGAGGGCGCAGAGTTTACCTTTATTCCGCATATCTTGGAATGGTGCTTCGTTTATTTGCGCAATATTGCCTATTTTTTGGCAATTCAGTCTTTACTTTCTGTTCGGAAATGATTAGAATTTCGCACCATTTTTAACCCGGGTGGCCTTTTTAGCGCTCAATTTCCCGGAATTATACAGCAAAAGTTTTGAGGTGAGTGTTTAAATGCCTATCGTTAAAGTTAGAGAAAACGAGCCGTTTGATGTAGCGCTGCGTCGTTTTAAGCGTTCTTGTGAAAAAGCAGGTGTATTGTCTGAAGTTCGTCGTCGTGAGTTCTTCGAAAAGCCTACTTGGGAACGCAAGCGTAAGAAAGCCGCTGCGAAAAAGCGTCATCTAAAGAAATTAGCTCGTGAAAACGCACGTCGCGTAAAACTCTACTAAAACAGGGTTAAGTTACGAGTCTGAAAGGTGTTGCATTTGCAGCACCTTTCGCGTTTCTGGGGTACAGAAAATTTTTGATTAGCGCTTGTTAGCATTATTTGTTTACGCGAAACGCGCCGGTTATTAACCTGCAGTGCGTCGGTGAATATCAAGACCCCCTGATAGACTCCCGATTTTTAATACCCCACTGACTTGCCCGTTATAGATAGTGTATGCCTTTTTATGAGTGTCCCTGCATAGAATGTTTTTTTACTTTTACTGTTTAACTTTTTTCTTTTTATAACTTTTTTCTTTATACCTTTATAATGACTTTCCTTCTTTGTTGAAACTTTACTTAATTTGGGAGCATCATGGCTTTAATAGACGATTTAAAATCTGCACAAAAAGATGCAATGCGCGCCAAAGACAAATTACGTCTAGGCACAATCCGAATGGCAATAGCAGCCATTAAGCAACGTGAGATCGACGAGCAAATCACCCTAGGTGATAGCGACATTCTTGCAGTACTAACCAAGATGGTTAAACAGCGTCAAGATGCCGCATCTCAGTTTGACGCCGCAGACCGTGATGACTTGGCCAGTAAAGAGCGTGAAGAGATTGTTGTGTTAGAAGGTTTTCTTCCACAGCCTTTAACCGAAGACGAACTTGCCGCCTTAATTGAAGAAGCTATGGTAAGTACCGGTGCTCAAGGCATGCAGGACATGGGTAAAGTAATGGGTAGCTTAAAACCACAAGTGCAAGGCCGCACAGATATGGGCGCACTAAGCGCTAAAATAAAAGCCCGTTTAAATGCCTAAGCATCGATAAAAATCGAGCGGTAGTAATAGACCTAGCCAGGTTTGTGTAATGGCAAACCTGGCATTTTCATTATTTACCTTCCCTGTTACAGTACTTTTTTGTGCTACCCTAATTACCGTTATAAGCATTAGTGTCTCCCCATGGCCGGAAAAATACCTCGCGATTTTATTGATGATCTTCTCTCACGTACCGATGTTGTAGACATTGTTGATAGTAGGGTGAAGTTAAAAAAAGCGGGCAAAAATTATCAAGCTTGCTGCCCTTTTCATAATGAGAAAAGCCCTTCTTTTACCGTAAGCCAAGAAAAGCAGTTCTATCATTGTTTTGGTTGTGGTGCGCACGGCAACGCTATTTCCTTTTTGATGGAGTTCGACCGCCTTGAATTTGTTGAGGCCATTGAAGAACTCGCCAAACTCTATGGACTAGAAGTGCCGAGAGAGAAAGGTCACTTGCCTGTTGTTAGCGAAGAGAAAAAGCAACAGCAGCAAGACGATTACTCACTAATGGAACAAGTTGTTCGCTTTTTTCAACACCAATTAAAACAAAATGAAAATAGTGGTAAAGCCATAGATTATCTAAAAAGCCGTGGGCTTAGTGGCGATATCGTTAAGCAATGGGAAATAGGCTATGCACCAGACAGTTGGGATGCGTTGCTAAAAACGTTTGGCAAAGACCAAGCCCGGGTAAAACAGCTTATCGACTTAAAATTGGTTAATCAGAACGATCAAGGTAGACGCTACGACTTTTTTCGCGACCGAATTATGTTCCCCATTCGGGACAAGCGAGGCCGCGTTGTTGGTTTTGGTGGCCGTGTATTAGAAGACGGCGGCCCAAAATATTTAAACTCCCCTGAAACCCGCATTTTTCATAAAGGCAGCGAGCTATTTGGTTTTTACCAAGCTCGTCAACAGAACCGTCAACTCGACGCAGTCCTTATTGTTGAAGGCTATATGGATGTGGTGGCGTTAAGTCAATTCGGTATTAACCAAGCAACGGCTGCACTTGGCACCGCTACCACAGCTGAACATATGCAAATGTTAGTGCGCGCAACCCCGCATATTGTTTGTTGTTATGATGGCGACCGTGCAGGTCGTGAAGCGGCGTGGCGCGCATTAGAAAATGCCCTGCCCGCGTTAAAAGACGGCGTCAGACTGTCTTTCTTATTCTTACCTGACGGCGAAGACCCAGATACTATGGTAAGAAAAATTGGTAAAGATGCCTTCATGGAAATGCTTGATAATGCTATGCCATTGTCACGCTTCTTCTTCGAAAACCAATTGAAAACACATAAAGTGGGTACACCGGAAGGTAAAATAGCGCTTCGCAAAGCAGCCATGCCATTAATTGAGAGTGTGCAGGGTGACGACCAAAAGCAGATGCTACTAGAAGAGCTCGCTAAACACACCGGTGAATACGATAGATTTAAGTTACAGCAAGATATATCCAAAGCGAACCACGCCAGTAGCAAACCCGCATATTCAGCGAATAGAAATCAAGTAGGTAAAGCTCGCTTGTCACCGCTACGCATGCTGATTAGGTTACTGCTAGACTCTCCCTCGTTAGCCACACGTTGTGATGACGTGCAACCTTCGGTATTTGAAGGGAGTGACGCAACCGGGATGGACCTGTTATTGGATATTCATCGCTATTGTGCCCAATATCCCCAAGCAACCACTGCTCAGCTAGTTGAAAACTTCCGCAATCATCCCCATTCTTCTACTATCGCGAAATTATTGTTACAAGAACATCTTGTTAAAGACGAGGATGCTGAGCGTGTTTATAGCGACAGTTTTGCTCGATTACTCGATTGGCATTTCGATAGCCGCATAGAAACTTTAATTTCCCGCTCTCGGGTTCAACCACTCACTCAAGTGGAAAAAGAGGAACTGAACTTGTTAATGAAGGAGCGCCAGAAAAGCTGACCATAAGGTCGAGGCTAATAACTGGCTAAAAAAACAGCCGTCAATCTGGTAAAACCATTAGTAATTCTGCTATACTGGCTAATTCGCTGCACGCACGCTTATAAGCATAAATGTGAACAAATTTGCAGCAATGTCAGTAGCAATTATAAAGCCGAACAAAACGGGCAGAACCAAACCCGGGCAGGTGTGCACCGTTTCATATGACGTGACACCGAGCGGAAGCGGCATTGATACAACAGTAGTACTACAGAGAAATAATGTACATACCTCTTTGGTATGGGTATTTCTATTGCAAACTAATTGAATGTGAGAAGTGTAGGTTATATGGCGCAAAGCAAGCAGTCTCAGATTAAACTCCTGATTGCAAAAGGTAAAGAGCAAGGTTACTTAACCTTTGCAGAAGTTAACGACCACCTGCCGCAAGATATTGTCGATTCTGATCAAATTGAAGATATTATTCGCATGATCAACGACATGGGAATTCAAGTTTCTGAATCTGCTCCAGATTCAGACGAACTTCTCATGCAAGAAGCAACCGCCGATGAAGACGCAGCCGAAGCTGCGGCTCAAGCGCTTGCTACAGTAGAAAGCGAAATTGGGCGCACCACCGACCCTGTGCGTATGTATATGCGTGAAATGGGTACGGTTGAGCTTCTTACTCGTGAAGGCGAAATTGAAATTGCCAAGCGTATAGAAGATGGTATTAACCAGGTTCAGTGCTCTGTTGCTGAATACCCTGAAGCCATCACCTATTTGCTCGATCAATGGGACTTGTACGAAGCAGAAGAAATTCGCATTAGCGACATTATTTCTGGTTTTGTTGACCCGAATGATGATCAAGATCTTGCTCCTACGGCCACGCACATCGGCTCTGAACTTTCAGAAGAAGAACTGGAAGATGAAGATGATGACGATGATGAAGAAGACGAAGATGAAGGCGGTGTAGATCCTGAATTAGCCCGTGCTAAGTTTGGTGCACTTCGTGATCAATACATCAAAGCACGTGACGTTATCGAGAAGAAAGGCCGCTCTCATGCTGCCGCTCGTGAACAAATCAATGCATTGAGTGAAGTCTTCAAAGAATTCCGTCTAGTGCCTAAGCAATTTGATCGTATGGTTAAAAACATGCGTTCAATGATGGACAAAGTGCGTATCCAAGAACGTCTTGTTATGAAGTTCTGTGTTGTTAACGCTAAAATGCCTAAGAAAGATTTCATCAAGGCATTTGCAGGAAACGAAACGTCTTCTGCTTGGTTAACAAAAGCGATTAAAGCTAACGCAGCTTATTCTGACGCATTAGCCGTTAATAAAGAAGAAATTGAACGCTGTATTAGCAAGATGAACCAGGTTGAACAAGAAACTGGTTTGGTTATTGCTGATATCAAAGACATCAACCGTCGTATGTCAATTGGTGAAGCAAAGGCTCGCCGTGCGAAGAAAGAGATGGTTGAAGCTAACTTACGTTTGGTTATTTCAATTGCTAAGAAATACACCAACCGTGGTTTGCAGTTCCTTGACCTTATTCAGGAAGGTAACATCGGCCTGATGAAGGCGGTAGATAAGTTTGAATATCGCCGTGGTTATAAGTTCTCAACTTATGCTACCTGGTGGATTCGTCAGGCAATTACCCGTTCTATTGCCGACCAAGCGCGTACTATCCGTATTCCTGTGCACATGATTGAAACGATTAACAAACTTAATCGTATCTCTCGTCAAATGCTACAAGAAATGGGTCGTGAGCCAACACCTGAAGAGTTGTCTGAACGCATGCTTATGCCAGAAGACAAAATTCGTAAAGTGTTGAAAATTGCTAAAGAGCCAATCTCAATGGAAACGCCAATTGGCGATGATGAAGATTCGCATCTAGGTGATTTTATCGAGGACAGCACCATTATACAGCCCCTCGATTCTGCGACCGGCGGTAGCCTTAAAGACGCAACACAAGAAGTGTTGGCAGGGCTTACAGCACGTGAAGCGAAGGTACTTCGTATGCGTTTCGGTATCGACATGAATACTGACCATACACTTGAAGAAGTGGGCAAGCAGTTTGACGTTACCCGTGAGCGTATTCGTCAAATTGAAGCGAAGGCATTGCGTAAGCTACGTCATCCTAGCCGCTCTGAGCAGCTACGAAGCTTCTTAGACGAGTAGAATACTCGCAAGTAATAAAACAATATAAAATCCCCTGCTTTGTCAGGGGATTTTTTTTATCTGAATTGGCGCTAAGCTGTGGCACAAAATAGTCACTTGCAACAGCCAACATGGTTACTTACCAAAGTAATTACGTTCCATTTGCGGCGCTAATTATTCAGTAGCTTCGTGATTTTTACTCGCCGATAGCAACTTAATGTCAGATACAAAAACGCCCTCAATGTTGAGGGCGTTTTTTATATTTAGTTAGCGGTTATACGCGGAACTGCTTTGCTATCAGTTCTAAATGCTGTGCTAAATCGGCAAGTTCGTTACACATCACACCTAATTCGCCCGAACGACTAGAGGTTTGCTCTGTACGTTGGTGAATCTCTTCAACATGCCTCACAATGTCTACCGCCACTGTACGCTGATCTTCAGTGTTGTGCGCAATCTGTTCGTTCATTTGATTAATGCGACCAATTGTACTGGTAATCGTTTCTAAACTAACACCGGCTTTATTAGCTGTTTCAACACTATTGGTTGCTTGCTCGGTACCGCGAGACATCACTTCTACAGCCGAATGCGCTGCGCTCTGTAGCTGCTCAATGGTGCTTTGAATTTCTTCAGTCGATTGTTGGGTACGTGATGCTAGTGTACGAACTTCATCAGCAACAACGGCGAAACCACGCCCTTGCTCGCCGGCTCTAGCAGCTTCAATAGCGGCATTAAGTGCCAGTAAGTTAGTTTGTTCAGCAATACCTTTAATCACGTCGAGTACCGAACCAACTTTATTAGAATCTGACTCAAGGCGCCCAATCACATCAGCGGTTTCACGCACGTTTTCGGCTAACTGCTGAATACTAGAAACGGTTTGTTGTACTATTTGACGACCTTCGCCAGCGGCGCTAGTCGCTTCATTAGCATCAGCAGCAGCTTGTGCGGCACTGTGTGCTACTCCGTCTACTGAACCACTCATTGTATCAACCGCTAGTTTGGCGTTTTGTGCAGACTGCTGTTGAATATCAATAGTACGCTGGGTTTCTTCCGTTAGGCCGCGAAGGTTTTGCGCCAAGTTTGATAACGGCAAACTTGCCTCAACCACATCTTTCACAACGCCTTGCAGCTTATCCATGAACTGGTTAAACCAATAAACCAATTCACCAATTTCATCTTCACTTTTCGTTGCGATACGAACGGTCAAATCACCGTTTTCTTGGGCAATATCTTTAAGCGAGCGCACTACATCGTCAATGCTTTGCTTGATACCACGAACAATGGGCACAGCGGTAGCAAACAATAATAAGGTGACGACGATAGTCATTACCACACCGGTACTAATAAGTGAGGTATTAGCGGCGTTGGTTCTTTCAAACGACTCAACAAAAGCGGCCTGTTGCTCGTCTCTAAAATTCGACATAGAGGCAATAACGGCGTCATATGAGCCATTCATCTGCGACGACAATTGACCTAAACGGCTAAAATCAGCAGTGCCATCAACCATAGATTGAGATACACCGAAAGCCACTTCGAAGTAATCATCAAACCCCTGGGAAATCTTAGATATTGCAGGACCGAATTCAGGGCTAATTGCTTTAATCTCATCAAGCCCTGCTTTTGCATCTGAGGCTAACTCACTCGCAGCGCTTAATGTATCTTGATCGCCTGTGGTCACCGCGCTACTCAATGTATCCCTCACCTTTTGCATATCTACCAAAGTAGAGGCAGACAATTGAAGTGCGGGGAACTGAACCTTCTCAACTTTCTCTAGGGTGTCGCCATTGTTCAAAGCAACATAAACCGTAATTAAGAGGTAAATAATAAAGCTTAATGCAGCAATTCCCGGTATCAGGAAAATCTTTGTTGCGATGGGCATTTTTTTTAGAAAATTCATTTTTATCTCACCAATTACGTCACGTTACTTTAGGCACGGCCACAAAACATGGCTTTGTTATTCTATATCTTCACTTTCTCAAAAAACTTTAGAAATATCTTAGCCCTGCGCATTGCTGAACAGGGCTATAAAACATCCAACTGTAATGCTAATTAGAATGTATAGTTTGCGCCAACTCTAAGAAGCGTAGCATCGTTAGCGTCAATTAGGTCATCGCTGTACCAAGTAACGCCAGCTTTAAGTGCAAATCCTGGCTCTACATCATAACGAAGGCCTAAAGTAACAGCAGAAGTGTCCTGTGCTTGGTCGGCAGCAATACCTGTAGCCGCTTGGTAAATTGCAGACCATGTTGCATCCGTTACTGCATCGCCTGTGTCAATCATGCTAGGCAGCCCGGCTACAAGCCCAACTTGATCAGCATTATCAGCTTCTTCTACTTCATAAGTAATATGAGGTGTAAATTTACCAAAGCGCATTCCAGCAGTTACATACCATGCTTCGTTTGACGCGATGATTGCATCATCTACTTCTGTTTTTGTAAACTCAGCGCCAACAAACCAGTCATATTTATCAATAGCCACGGCTACTTCAAAGAATGTACCTGTGTCTTCATTTACGCTGAACCCTTCTGCGGCAGCAGTTGCTGATGGAATGAATGACCCAAATTGTCCCATCCCCGCAACAAACGTATCAAAATCTTCGTTAACTGCCGTGGTTTTACCGCGTGCTAGTAAAGTACGAGCACTGAACCAATCACGTGTCGCTTCAAAAGAAACGGCAACTACGTTTTCTAACTCTAGCTCAGCCGGTGTACCGGAAATAAAAGTATCAGCTTGAACTCGACCCACAGTAAACTGCGCGCCATATTCCCAATCGCCTGAGTATGTGCTGTAGTCAAGACGCACACCATCGATGTTGTTGAAATCGATGCCGTAAACAGAGTCAGGTGGCGTTAACCAGTGGTACGAATAACCCACATCTAATGACGCAGAGTATTTGAACAGTGGTAAACGGATTCTACCCGCACTAATGCTTACGTTGTTATTTACCACGTAAGTCATGTAAGCCCACTCGAAGCTTGCATCGTAGTCATCACTACCACGGCCTACTAACTGCGCCGTAGCAGAAAGCTTGTCGCTTACATCGCCACGTACTTGCAGTCCAAAGACACTTGCTGGATCAAAGGTAAAGTCGCTGTCGTAATCGTATACTGCTTCGTCATCATCTAGTGTCATACCACCGATTAAGTTAGCGAAGCCGTTAATTTGAATTTCTGCAAATGCTGGTGCGGCTAAAAGGCTAGCAGCGGTCAAAAAGGCAAGTTTGGTTTTCATGCTCGTTCCTTAAAAATTCTTAAACTGTGTAATCAAAAAGTGGCAACTACGCGAACGCTTCCGTCTACGGAGCCAGCATCTACATAGCCAATTGCACCTGGGTCTGCAGCAACAGCTGAAACCACCTCGGCGTCGCTACCTAATGCTTTAGGAGGCTGACCTTTCCCAGTAAAAACTAATTTAGACCAAAAAGCGGTAAGCTGAGACGCTGATTTATTCAAAACTTTACCGTTGAATTCATCTGTCGCAGCTTGCCCTTCAGCAAGTGCTAGTGGAACTGCTTTCGTGCCGTTTGGAAAAGCTTTCATTTTGTTAAGGAAGAGGCGGCTGATTGAATCTTTATCTAACGCATCACCATTGGATGGGTGAACTATCACTGCTACATCTGCAAAAGCCATGCTGCTGCATAAACTCGCTGCTAGTATCCACTGTTTCATTACATGTCCTCTAAGTCGTATTTGTTTCGGTAGCGCGATTTAAGAACGTTAATCTTCAATTCGCAACACCGATATGCTTATTTTTTAAGCTTACTCATACAGATATCTTCCTGCTTAAAGATTAAGATAAGTATTAGCAAGGATTGGAAAAACTGCCAACTGAGATACGAAAAAATTTTCGTATAAACTTTCTGTACGTTCAGTCTGGCTTTAAAAAGTAGGCGCAGTTTAGGGAAGAAGGGCGTAGAAACAACTATACTAAAGGATAAGCGTAACGGTAGGGGTCACTGATTCATACGTGAAAATAATTAAGGCTTAGCGGAAAAATAAATAAAACCCAATATAATCAAATGCATACAAGAAGATCAAAAAATTCACTTAGGAGTGTCGAACGATATTAATGTATAAAAACATATACCTTAATATCGTACGACTTTTTGAACTTTTCAATACTTCTTAGTTATTCACTACGTATAGATGAATTGAATAGGCGTTTAATAAACACGCTTTTGCTCATAGTAAAACAGACTTAGTTTTCTTCTCCTTTACGGTAGGGAATTTCAACTTCTAAGCGTTCTATCTCAGTGGTTCTTTGCTGAGGTGAGCCTGTATTTCGGGCCAGCCAACTGTAAGCGGTAGGCACTACGTATAAGGTCATGAATGCTGAAACCAACACGCCTGCAGCGATAACCATACCAATAACCATGCGACTTTCCGCGCCAGGCCCTGAAGCAAACACTAAGGGCAAAGAACTGAATACCGTCGTAAAACCAGTCATAACGATAGGGCGAAGACGCTGAGCAGCTGCCCGTCGCAGAGCATCTTCGAAGTTCATACCTGCATCGCGAAGTTGATTCGCAAACTCCACAATCAAAATACCGTTCTTCGCAGCAAGACCAATCAACATAACCAGCCCTATTTGGCTATAAATATTAAGTGTCATACCGGCAAAATAGAGGCCAATAAAAGCACCTATCAGCGCAAGAGGTACGGTTAACATGATGACTAGCGGGTGTATCCAGCTTTCAAATTGCGCAGCAAGGATCAAGTATGTGACTGCAAGCGCCAGCATGAACACATAGATAAATGAATTTCCTTGTTCTTGATAAAGCTGTGACTCACCTTTGTAGTCGATAGATACGTTGTCGGGTAGCTCTGTGCGTACGATATTCTCGAGGTAAGCTAAGCCTTCCCCTAACGTGTAGTCGCCGGCAAGGTTGGCTGAAATGGTCACAGCACGCATACGGTTATAGCGATTTAAACGAGAGGACGTTGCCTGCTCTTCGAAAGTAAGCAAGTTGTCCATGGGAATAAGCTCGCCGCTTCTGGAAGAGCGAACATAAAGATTATCGATACTATTTGGGCTTCTGAAATCAGCCTCTATACCCTCGATAATAACATCGTACTCTTCGCCTCTATCTAAAAATGTGGATACCGTACGTTGCCCTAACATCACTTCTAAGGTACGGCCAATATCACTTATAGACACACCTAAATCAGCTGCCCTGTCTCTGTCTATATTGACCAACAACTGAGGTGATGTTTCTTTATAGTCAGAGTCGATACGAACTAAGTTTCTATTTTCTGACGCTTTTTCGATTAGGATGTCACGCCATTCAACTAAGTTCTCGTACGTATCACCTTGCAAGACGAATTGCACTGGGCGGCCGAAACCTGCGCCTGAAATACCACTTCGCATGATGGCAAATGCTCTTACATCTGGCACGACATCAAGCTTCGCACTGATTTCATCCATCAATGAGAAGGTGCTAAAGTCACGTTCATCCCAATCGGCAGAGCCAATAATAGCCATACCTGCATTATTCCCAAACCCAGGTGTACGTACCAGTAATCTGCCTATTTCACCACTTTCACGGTAAGGCATTAGAATGTCTTCGATAAGTTTTAAATTAGCGGCATTGCTTTCGAAACTAGCCCCTTCTTGCGAATTCATTAAAATATAAAAATTACCGCGATCTTCTTTTGGCACAAATTCGCTAGGTAACTTTTCTGATATTTGCACTAATGCCACCACTGAAACAATCAGCAATAACACCATGATAAACGGCTGGTGAATAGTACTTCCTAGGCTTTTGAAATAGCGATTTTCTAGGGCATGAAAACGCTTATCCATCCACGCCCCGAATCCTGCTGAACGGGTACGCTTTTTCAGAATTTTCGAGGCCATCATGGGCGATAGGGTTAATGCGGTGAAACTAGAAAACGCCACAGCAGCAGCAATAGCTAAGGCAAACTCAGTAAACAAACGCCCTACATTACCTTCTAAAAACACCAAGGGCACAAATACAGAAATCAATACCAGGGTAGTAGCAATAACTGCAAAACCCACCTCTCTAGCGCCTCGAAAAGCGGCTAATATAGGGGGCTCGCCCATTTCTATACGACGGGAAATATTCTCAAGTACCACAATAGCGTCATCTACCACCAGCCCAATCGCCAACACCATGGCCAGTAAGGTAAGTAGGTTGATAGAGAAGCCTAATGCATACATCACAATAAATGCTGCGACTAGAGATACGGGTACGGTGACCGCGGGAATAAGTGTGGCGCGTACATTGCCTAAGAAAAGATAAATAACAATCACCACCATAAGCATGGCTATGGCAAGGGTTTCATAAACTTCGTTAATCGATGCTTCAATAAATACCGATGAGTCGTAGCTAGGCACAATGAAAATATTGTCCGGCAAGGTTTCTTCAATTTTTCTGATTTGCGCTTTTGCTGAGCGTGCAACATCTAAGGTATTGGCTTTTGATTGCTTAATAATGCCCAAACCAATCATGTTAACGCCGTCACCTCTAAACTCGGTTTCGTCGTCTTCAGCCGCTAACTCTACGTTCGCAATTTCCCCCAAGCGAACAAGGTATCCATCGTCCCCTACCGCTACGGTTAACGCCGCAAAATCTTCTGGCGATAAGAACGTACGTGCTACACGCACTTCAAAGTTTCTATCTAGCGATTCTACTTCACCGGCGGGAAGTTCAACGTTCTCGGAACTAATAACGTTTTCAACATCACTTACGGTAATGCCGCGGGCAGCCATCGCGTTTCTATCAAGAAACACTTTCATGGCATAGCGACGACCACCACCAATTTGAACCCGTGCTACTCCATCGGCTACCGAGAGGCGGTCAACTAAGAAGCGCTCTGCGTAGTCGGTAAGCTCCATGGTATTAAGGTTTGTACTTCGAAGGTTGTACCACACAATGGCGCTTTGATCGGAGTCGGCCTTTGAAACTTCTGGGGGATCGGCCTGATCAGGTAGGTTATTCAATGCCCGACTCACTCGCTCTCGCACATCGTTGGCTGCAGCGTCAATATCTCGGGATAATTTAAATTCAATGGTGATATCAGAGCGCCCATTGGTGGACGTTGAAGTAATATTTTTAATCCCTTCAATACCCGAAATTCTGTCTTCGAGTAATTGGGTTATGCGCGTTTCAACAATATTAGCCGATGCACCCGTGTATTTGGTTGAAACCGATACAATAGGCGGGTCAATGTCTGGGTATTCACGAAGGGCCAACATGGAAATGGCGACCACGCCAAATATAATCAACAGTAGGTTGATCACCGTGGCAAATACCGGCCTTTTTACTGAAATGTCAGATAACAACATGGCTTAACCCTCGTTGTTACGGTTAAGAACGTTAACAGCAGACTGATCGCGTACTCTAAGGGTGCCTTCCGTTATAACTTCATCACCGGCTTTAAGGCCTGAAACAATTTGGACAATACCCGGGCGACGCTCGCCAATAACTACTTCACGCTGATGGGCCACGTCATCTTCCACTACATACACATATTGAATATCTTGCACTGGCACTAAAGCTTTCTCAGGAAGGATAAGCGTATCAAGCACACGTTTTTCAACCACGATGGTAAGTAGCATGCCCGGTCGTAATCGTTGGTCTTCGTTATCGATAATTGCGCGTACGCTAATAGCACGGCTAATGGGGTCTAATCGGGTATCAATATGCGTAATTTCACCGCTAAACGTTTCACCCGGATAGGCCACTGATGTAGCAGAAACCTTCTGACCTTTTGCTACACTCGCCAACTGGTTTTCGGCAATACTGAAATCAACTTTTACTACGCTAATATCATCAAGAGTAGTAATAACACCTGCGGGCTGCACTAATGAACCAATACTGACTTGTCGTGCACCCAGCACGCCTGAAAATGGCGCGCGAATTTGCAAATCATCAACCTGTGCTTCAGCGATATCTAACTGCGCTTCTAGCCCTTTTACGCGTGCTTGTTGCTCATCAAGCAACTGTTCTGATGCCGCGCTAGACTCACGTAAATTGAAAATACGAGTATATTGGCGCTTAGCTTCATCAATGTTGGCGCGCAATTCAGCCACCCGAGCCAACTCTTCATTATTGTTTAGCTGAATAAGCACTTGGCCCGCCTTCACACTATCGCCATCTTCGAAGTTAACTGAGCGCACGGTTTCGGTAACTTGCGCAGTGACTGCTATCGATTCGTTCGCTCTGGCAGTACCAAGTGCTTCAATAGTTATTGCCATTTCGCCTTGCTCTACCAATATGGTTTTCACTGTTGTGGGTAGTGGACCGCCTTTTTTCACCTGTTCTTCTGCAGGTAAGTTTAAATAGACAACCACAGCCGCTAACAATAAAGCCCCTATTAATAATGGAGATAGTAATTTGCGTGAAGACATAACCTTTCCTATTGGTAAATATGCACCACATGATAAAGTAACCAAGTTGGTGCATTAACGAGATTCAGGGTCGCGTTCAAACTAAAACCTTTATCTACGTTTTTATTATTATTAATTTTTTCTGAATAGTATTTTACCCAAACTAATGAGTATCAATTTTCGCTTATCATCCATTTTGGTAGTTTTAACGTTTTTTGGATGTTCAAAGACGGTACCTGAAGCGCCTTTTTGCCGAAGCACGAATAACGAGGAGCATACTCAAAATGCTGCTGCATGCATCATTAAAGTGCAAAACAAAGCGCTTTTGATTAAACACCGCCTTTCAAACCGTTTGGATTTCCCCGGCGGAGGAAAAAAAGAGGGCGAATCATTAGTTTGCGCAGCCCACCGAGAAACATGGGAAGAAACAGGTTTCAATGTCGAGGTAGGTGAAAAATTGGCCGTTACACAAAATGGTCTCGCGCTATTTGAGTGTACATTAAATGCTGGGGTAGAACACTTGCCAGATGTGTTTGATGCGCCGCCATGGGCAAAACTGGAAGTGATTGAATTGGTAAAGGTCGATCCCTTTTTGCTCACCCATGTTCAACTTCGCTTTCCTGATGATCTAATTGCGTTTCGCGATAGCTTTAATAAAATTAAAACTAGCCAGTCCCAGCAAGAATAACGTGCGTTTGGTTGTGCCAATGCCCTTGCTTTGGTAATTTGATTACCCGCTGTTATTAGAAGGGGTTAAGCCATCATTATCTTCATGTTTAGCCTACGATATTTAGGAGACAGGCCGTGTATTCATTAGCTCCTCTTAGCCTTAAAGGCAAAGTGTCTGAAATAGAATGGCAAACCCGCGTCGATTTAGCCGCATGCTATCGACTGGTTGCGGATATGCGTTGGGGCGATCTTATCTATACGCATATTTCGGCAAAAGTTCCCGGCACCGAACATTACTTAGTTAACGCTTTTGGGTTAGGATTTGACGAAGTAACCGCGTCTAATCTTGTAAAAGTTGATCTTGAAGGTAATATCCTTGATGACTCGCCTTACCAAATAAACCCCGCCGGATTTACTATCCATAGTGCCATTCACGAGGTTCGACACGATGCAATGTGCGTTATTCACTTGCACACACTCGCCACCATTTCTGTGGCATCGGTAAAAGGCGGATTAAAGCCTTGGAGCCAGTATTCTTTATTTTCACTTCCCTCGCTGTCGTACCATAGTTATGAAGGTTTGGCAGTAAATGACAGTGAAAAGAAAAGCCTTCAAGATGATTTAGGCGATACCAACCATATGCTACTGCCTAATCACGGAGGGTTAACTGTCGGCCCCACCGTAGGCGATGCTTTCATGCGCTTTTATGATTTACAAAGAGCCTGTGAAATTCAGCTGGCGCTCATGCAGTCGAACGAAGAAGTTATTGATATACCGCAGCCTATTATTGACGGCATTTATCAGCAAGCCAGCGTAGTGCACAGTGGTGAAACCGGCGGCCAGAAGGCCTGGCCCGCCATGCTAAGAAAAGCCTATAAGCTCGACCCTGGCTTTTGTGAATAATCCATATTATGCGTCGTTGCCAGTGCCGCTAGCGACGACTACAAACAGACAATAGAGAAACCATAAATGAAAGTAACCAAAGTAGAAATATTTGATATTGAGTGCCCAAAGCGCCCAGCGTGGAACCCTGTTTTCGTACGAGTGTATACCGATGAAGGCATTACCGGTGTCGGTGAAGCAGGCTTAGCTTACGATTGGGGTCATAGTGCCGCAGCGCACATGATAAAAGAAATTGCAGAAGCCATGCTAATTGGCTTCAACCCGTTCCACACTGAGCTATTGTGGTCGCGTATGTTACGTGAAGGCTTTTGGGGCTTAGGTGGTGGACCTGTTATTTATGCAGCAATGAGTGCCATTGATACTGCGCTTTGGGACATTAAAGGCAGAGCCCTAGGCTTGCCCGTGTACGAGCTATTGGGCGGGAAAACCAACGGCAAGCTACGCAGCTATGCTAGCCAATTGCAGTTCGATTGGGATAAAGAAGTTACTAAGCTTAACGATCCTGCTGACTATGCACGCGCGACCGAAAAAGCATTAAAAGACGGCTACGATGCGGTAAAAGTAGACCCTATTGTTTACGATAAAGATGGCGTGACCCATTTCGACCGCACCAAGCTTTTCTCTAAGCCAGAATTAAAGCTATTTAAAGCCCGCTTGCAAGCCATACGCGATACCATGGGTGAAGACGGCGATATTATTTTCGAATGCCACAGCTTGTTAGGGGCATCTACCGCCATCCAGCTTGGTGATATTGTTGAAGAGATTGGCTGCTTGTATTACGAAGAACCCGTCAATTACTTGAATTCAAAACTCCACGATAAAGTGGCTAAAAATGTAAACGTACCGATTGCTGGTGGTGAACGCTTGTATCATCGCTGGGACGTGCGCCCTTATTTAGAAGACCAATCTATCGATGTACTGCAGCCTGACGTAGGCTTGTGTGGCGGTTTTACTGAAGCGAAAAAAGTATGTGATTATGCTGATATTTATGACGTACGCATTCAAGCCCATGTATGTGGCGGCCCTGTGGCAACAGCAGCAAGCTTACACTTAGAAACCGCAATACCTAACTTCTTAATTCACGAACATCACACTTACGCCATTAAAGACTGGAACCGCGAGCTTTGTTTACAAGACCCACAGCCAGTAAACGGCTTTATTGAAGCGCCAGATACCCCTGGATTAGGTATCGACTTGAACGATGAGATTGTTTACCGCTCACCTCACATGACAGTAACAGAGCTTAAATAACGAAACACATAGATTGGGGCAATGGTTTTCTTTGCCCCGCCTGTTTTCAAGGATAAGAAGAAGTATGTCAGCCTCGCCTTCCCCATCGGCTTTATTGTGCTCACCACCGGTCTCTATTGTTACTTATACGCCTATCGCGTTAACTCGTAAATTCAGCGCGCTTACGCCGTCTTTAGCTAGCAAAGTTGAAGAAGTCATGCACAGCCAAGATTGGGTGCTTAACCAAGAAAGTAAGCTGGACATGGGCTATGTATCTACCGACTCAGACTTATTAAGCCCCATGTTTACCCCATTGGTAAAACTTGAAATTGACCGCGAAAGCCCGGCGTTTCAGCATGCATTTTCAACTTTAGAAGAAATAGGCCTTAAGCTTCAGGGTTTGAATTTACGGTTATATCAAACGGGTATTGCTACACTACAAGCTACATTGGCCCCCACATCCGAGGCCCAACTCACTGTGTGTTGGCAAAAGATTGAAAACAGAGATATCGAACAACGCCTGTCTTTAATTTTACAAGCGGCAGGCGGTGTCATGATTAACTTGCTAAACACCAGCTTCGATACACTGAGTAAACGCTGTAAATTACTGACCTCTGAACTCACCGACAGTGACGCGGTATTGTGGACCGGACGTTGTTATATTACTCGCGTTCCAGAGTCTACTGAGGAAGCCATACAAGCCTTTACAATTATTCACGAATGTCCGCCCAACGACTATGAAGATAATGAAGCTTTCTTTCGTTCGGGAAATTGCCTATTTTTAAACAATGATATTTCGCTGTCGCTGGATAACCGACGGGTTTTGTTTTTGCTTCAGCACTACAATGCGATGTTGTATGCCTATCAACAATCGATGAGCAGCGCCTATCATCAACTGCAATCACTAAAGGCACTATCGTCGAGCAGACGCAGGAAAGCCCTGGAAAAGTTGATCCAGCGCATGGTTTCAATCAGAACCCTAGAGTATATTCGATTGGAGTTTTGCGATTCGCTTCGAGGCCTGCAAGGAAGTCGAAAGCCACTCGCGAACGCACTTATAGATGCATGGGAAATTAATGCGGTAGAAGACAGTTTACTCGATAGGGCAGCCTATATTAATAACGCCATATCAAGTTACGAGAACCAACTTAATCGTGCTATAAATAAATCGATTGAAGTAATACTCATGCTAATTGGGGGTATTTCTTTGGTGGATATTACCAACAACTTTGTCGCAGCGTCACAATCTGTGAAGCACGATTCAACGTGGGGTATCTACGATATTTTCTCGCTAATGTCATCTGAAAATACGGTTAACCTAGCCTTAATAGCGGTGCTATTAATGGCCTTACTATTTGCGAAGAACAAATGAATAAGCGCACAAAATTTACCATCATACTGACACCAGGCACACATGCTTACGAGCCCGTGAAACACGCATTAAATGAATACTTATCTACTTATTATGGTGGGTGTACACACATTGATTGTGAAGGTTCATGGCGCGAAGATGCCTGCGAATTCAAACCCCGCTACGACGCCAGTTTAATTACTGAGAAATCGCTATGTGTGTGGTGCGCGGTAATGCCAGATAAAGCAGAGCGCTTTGTGGATGAACTTCGTGCATTCCTCACTATCTTGAAAAAGCAGCAAAACGCAGAATTTAGCTTTATTCATATAGAGAGCCAGACGGTGGCCGCCCACCATCAACTTATAGACTAATGCTTAGCACACGCGTGTAAAGTGGCGGCTTAGAATAATGGCGGACACAGCCCTTTAAATATCTAGACCATACCAACGGGCGGTATTATTTGCCAACAGGCTGCGTTTCGCGTCAAGGGTAAACGGCGCCAGCATTTTTTCATATTGTAGCCACAGCTCTTGATAACTGTGGCGCCAGTTAGAAAGTGGAAAATTACTTGCTAACATTACTCGCGACACGCCAAATATAGCGACTGTTTCAACGACTACATTTTGCACACTGCGCCTATGCCAGTTTCTGCAATGCATTTCCCACCCTGAGAGTTTTACCGCCACACGAGAACACTGAGAAAGTGCTTTCATATTAATACGCCACTGCTTAACGTAGGCAGCGGTAACGGCAGAACCTAGCAGCGCTGAGCCTGCATGATTAATAATGACTGACAGTGCCGGTAATGCCTCTAGTAACCTTAGTAATGCACTTACTGCTTCGTCGTCGCCCACATCCAGCTGGGCATCGAAAGACAGCCCATATTCGCTACTACGCTTAAGCGCATGCTTTGTTTTAGGGTGGGTTAATATAAAGCTGGCTTGTTCATCTAATATATGACGAAGCCCCGCTACTGAAGAAAACCCTGCCAATGTTTGAATATCAGACAGGGTCCGTTCACTACATAAATCGATACTGGCAACGCTTTTAAACGGCAGTTGGGCATGCTGTTCTAAATAACGGATTTCACGCCAAGGGCGTTCATTGTCGAACCCTGCCTCAACATGCACGTAGCCAGCAAGGGTATGACCGTTAGAAAGTGTTAAGCTTCTTTCACCACACGGCAACGCAATAGCTTGCTTATCTTGCCAATGCGGCGGGTTTTGGGGCTTGAGCCAGTGGTAATCACCCGCCTCTAGGGCAAAAAAATGTAAGTGACCATCGACGATATTCACTTGGCGGTATAACCGCCATCAACAGCATGCAAGCTACCGGTAATAAAGGTCGCTTTTTCACTGCAAAGAAAATACACCAGTTCAGACACGTCTTCGGGTTGGCCGATGCGGCCAATAGGTTGCTCGGCGGCTTCTTGGGCTACAACTGCAGTTTTATCGGCGCCAGAAGCCGCAACGTACTTATCAATGGCGTGGTGAAACAAAGGCGTTTCAATCGTACCTGGGCATACCGCGTTAGCCCTAATATTGAAAGGGGCATAATCCAATGCCGTGGTTTTCGCCATAGACGCTAAAGCAGACTTTGTTAACCCATAGGCAAAAGAGTTTTGTTTACCCACAAAACACTGATCTGACCCCATCACCACAATAGCCCCGCTTTTTTGTGCTTTCATGGTAGGTAGTGACGCTTTAATTGCACCGTACGCGCCCTTAATGTTTAGACTCATTATCTTATCAAGCAATGCTTCATCGGTGTCTTCAATGGTTGCCGACACGTGCATGCCTGCATTACAGACCAATGCATCTATCCGGCCATATTTCACCGCAATATTGTCGATAGCATGTCGCACCTGCTCCATGCTACTGACATCACACGCCACCCATTCAGCATTAGTTGGTGTGTCGTCAAAATCTCTCACATCTAGGTTTATCACTCGGTAGTCATTTTCACTAAAGGTATGACAAACCGCTAACCCTATTCCTAAACTTCCGCCGGTAACGACACAAACTGATTGCCCGTGGCTCATGAGTACTCTACTTCTTAATACATGGCATTAACGATAGTTATAGGATGCCAGCGAGCTGTTGAAAAGCAAGCTTTGCCAAAGATTATGATGGCGCGGTAATGAAAATTGAAAGGCATTGAGCGGTTGTTGTGCAAATACAGCGATATTATTTTTCATTAACTTTCCCTTAACGGGCTACTCTGTCTATGCTTTTTGTGTCTATAATGTGGCAAAATTAAAACACTTGTTTGAAAAGGGAGTCTTCTATGCCTCTGTACCACGCCCCTACTACCGATTTTCAGTTCCTACTTAAGGATTGGTTGGGCCTAGATGCCCACTATGAAAAATTGGGTATCAGCGATTTTGACAGCGATTTGGCCAACGAAATCATTGCACAAGGCGCTAAATTCGCCATTGATGTTGTTGCACCGTTAAACCGTGAAGGTGATGAAGAAGGCTGTAAGCTGGAAGACGGAAAAATCACCACACCGAAAGGCTTTGCCGACGCATATCAAGAGTATGTAGCAAATGGCTGGAACGCCATGTTAGGTACGGCTGAATATGATGGACAGGAACTTCCCTACACCATGGCGGTGCCTGTACATGAAATGCTAAATGCTGCAAACCTAAGCTGGCGTTTAACAACTATGCTAACAGAAAGCGCCACTTTGGCAGTGACTAAACATGCTAGCAAGGAATTGAAAGACAAGTATCTCGCTAAACTCATCAGCGGTGAGTGGACAGGTACGATGAACTTAACCGAACCGCATGCTGGTACCGACCTTAGCTTACTTAGCACTAAGGCTGAACCGCAAGGTGACGGAAGCTATAAAGTTACCGGTAATAAAATCTTCATTACTGCTGGCGATCAAGACTGGAGCAGCAATGTTATTCACTTGGTACTCGCTCGCTTACCCGATGCGCCTAAAGGCGTGAAAGGTATTAGCTTGTTTTTAGTGCCCAAGCTAATGCTTGATGAAAATAACGAGCCAAGTACTGCAAACTCTTTATCTGTAGGCAGTATTGAACATAAGATGGGTATTAAAGCGAGCCCGACTTGCGTAATGAACTTCGACGACGCCACAGGCTGGCTAGTGGGTGAAGAAAATCAAGGCTTAGCCTGTATGTTCACTATGATGAACGACGCACGCTTCCAAGTTGGCTTGCAAGGCTTAGGCGCTGCAGAAGCCTCTTACCAAGGTGCGTTAACGTATGCCCGCGAGCGCGTTCAATCTCGTGCGCCACAAGGCATTCAAAACCCTGATGGCAAAGCCGATCCTATTGTATTTCAGCCAGATGTAGCCCGCATGCTACTTACCCAAAAATCACAAATTGAAGGTAGCCGCGCACTGTCTTTGCTATACGCAAAGTTCATGGATATCGAAAAATTAGGCACTGACGAAGAAAAAGAAAATGCAGATAAAGTGCTGCAGTTTCTTACGCCAATCTGCAAAGCCTACATGACAGATATGGGCCTTGAAACTACCAGCATTGGGGTGCAAGTTTTTGGTGGTCATGGATTTATCCGTGAGTGGGGCATGGAGCAATTGATGCGTGATGTTCGTATCGCCATGTTGTATGAAGGCACCAACGGTATTCAGGCATTAGATTTAATTGGTCGTAAGTTAACCCGTGATGGCGGGCAAATGATGGAAGCCACTTACCAAGCTTTTGCTGAGCTAGTTGCTGATATTAGCGATGCTGAAAGTAAAGGGCTAGCGCAGGGCTTACTTGACGATTGGCGCGCATCATCAGCTGACTGCCTAGGTATGGATGGCACTACAGCAGCTGCGGCAGCAGCAGATTATTTAGCCTATTCGGCCTACTCGCTAATTGGTGTGCTGTGGTACAGCATGGCAGATAAAGCGGCGAGTACCGACAACGCTGTGCTAGCTTCTTCTAAGCAGAAGACCCGTGATTTCTACATGCAACGTATATTGCCTCGTCGCAATGCGCACAAGCAAGCATACTCAGCAGGCTACGAAAGCACGCTGGCCGTATCCGGCAGTGAGTTTGATTACATTTAATCAAGCAAGTTAAATAAAAAAACCGCCTGTATAGGCGGTTTTTTTATTTATATTGATACAATACATAACAGCTGGTAGCTAAACGTAACTACTTATTAGCAACCAGACTTTCTGCAAACGTATCGTTAAACCAATCTTCAATCATGTTCTTTTCGTAAACCAGATTATCGCTGGGTAACCTACGATTAACGGTATTCATGAACATCATATCTTTAATCTTAACCTCTTCGCTTTTAAGCACTGTGCTGTCACCGCCTGTAAGTACATATGAGAATGACATTCTAGGAATGTCTATTTCTTTAATGATCCTGACATCGGTAGCAGACTGCCCCATACCAACAAAAGATGCAGGCCAAACCTGACCGGCTAAATCTAAATCAGTGACGGTAATTGATAGCTTCTGATCTTCGGGAAGTTTTTCTGCGAGTTCAGTAAAAAACTCATCGAGCTCTTTAAAAGTGCGTTCTCTAAAGCGAGTTCGAGATTCGTTCGATGGTTTAACATCTCGGTAAGACTTTGGCTCTTCCCAGGTTACTTCAACCTGCGCTGCTTGCAAGACACCAGACACTCCCATGCTGGCGAGCAAAAGCGTACATAAACCGGTTAACTTAGCTATTTTCATGTGACCCCCTACCTCGTTTATAAAAACCCGGTATTAGTCAGCTACAAGACTGAGTAAACGGGTAACGGCGCTTAATGAAGCATGGCTTCAACTTATAGCAGCATTACTACTTTTATCACAACTATATGCTCAATAGTAGCACAGGAAGCTGAACGTAAAGTGAATGGCTTACTCTAAATACTCGGTAAAAGTGAGGAAGGATTAGAAGGCACAACAAAAAGAAGCAAGAAAAAAGAAACAACGCCTTAGCACTATTTATTTATCGGATTCCAGTAACTATCTATCGGGCTCCAGTAGTTTTGATTGCTCTATCAGTGTGCACAACTGCTGACGCTTACCGAGGCTAAAATTCGGGTTTATATCGGTGGTTTCGCAGTAAGCGATATGAAAGCGCATTACCGTTGAACGACTTGCCAGAATTCTTCGAAGGTAGTTTGCTTCGAATTCTTTTAATGGCGCAAGCTGCGCTGTCGCCTGATTTCGTAGCGCATCTAGCTCTCTTTGTTCAGGTAGCTCAGAAATGGAAACAAACCAACCTGAGACCGTACTTTGTATATCTGAAAAAAAGTACTGAACAAAAGGCGATCGTAGCACAATCACCAATAATACAATTTCGGCACAGATTACAAAGAAACGAAGCATTTAAAATTATTCCACTACTATACTTAATTCAAACAACACAGCTATCGTTAGTTATTTTCAACAAACATTTTCGTTAAAAAATCAAAAGGATAATTACTTGTGTAATTTTTATTCGGTATTAAAAGCTATTATCGCCATAGTAGTCAACTAGCATTAAGTAAAGATAGATTGATAAAATATAATTTCTGAACTTTCAGTATTGACTGAAAGATAAATAAAGATGATCATTAGCCCTATCATTGATCTATGTTAAACACGCTTAAATTTCAGCTGTTATAATGCGCCGCGCAATACAAGAAGTTGGCTAAGGTTTTGAAAAAATGAACGAACAAATTCCGGTTAAAAACGTTACTCCCGTAAAGGTGCACAAGCCCGCATCGAATACTGAAGGGAAGCGATACGACTCGCGTAGTCGAATTTACGTTCGTGCGGTTAAAGGCCCTCTTGAAACATTTAGACGTTTTTTCGGTTTGTTTTTTCTGGCCATCTTCGCCGCCATTCCTTGGATAAGATTTAATGGCCAGCAGGCGGTACTACTCGATATTGTAGAACAGCGCTTTTCTATCTTTGGGTTAACGTTATGGCCGCAAGATTTAACCTTGCTTGCTTATATTTTTATCGTGGGTGCATTCGCGTTATTTTTTGTGACTACTTTTGCTGGCAGGGTCTGGTGCGGCTTTATGTGCCCTCAAACCACTTGGGTATATATCTATACTTGGTTTGAAGAGAAGATAGAAGGCCCTAGAAATAAACGCATAAAACTAGATTCACGAAAAATGGACGCGGATAAGTTTATTCGCAAAACCCTCAAACATACGGCTTGGGTGGCAGTTGCCCTCCTTACCGCACTTACCTTTGTAGGGTATTTTACCCCCATCGGCGCCCTTTTTATTGATTTCTTTACCTTTAAAACGGGTTTCTGGGCCGCGTTCTCAGTGGTCTTTTTCGCAGTGTGTACATACGCTAACGCGGGTTACATGCGTGAAATCATGTGTACTCATATTTGTCCTTATGCACGTTTCCAATCGGCCATGTTCGACAAAGACACGTTTACCGTCTCTTACGATGCGAAACGAGGCGAACAGCGAGGCCCCCGCCCTCGTAAACTAAGTCATGAACAGGTGCACGAAAAAGGCCTGGGCGACTGTATTGACTGTAACCTATGTGTGCAGGTTTGCCCCACAGGTATCGATATTCGAAACGGTTTACAATATGAATGCATTAACTGCGGCGCGTGCGTAGATGCGTGTAACGGTGTAATGGATAAAATGGATTACCCCAAAGGGCTAATAAGCTTTACGTCGGAAGAAGAGCTGGCGGGGGGCAAAACACACATCGTGCGGCCTAAGCTTATTGGCTACCTAATCGTACTCATTGTCATGACAGGGTTATTGGTTGCTGACATTGTAACCCGCGTGCCTCTTGAAATTGATATTATTCGCGACCGCAATTCGTTATATCGTGAAACCAATGAAGGGTTAATTGAGAACGTTTATACCGTTAAAGTACTCAACAAATCTCAACAAACTCAGACCTATACTATTTCGGTTCAAGGGCTGCCTGAATACACCTTTATTGGAAATAGAGAAGTGACGGTACAAGGTGGTGAGGTTTATAGCACACCGATTTCGGTTGCAACCGACCCGTATAATCTGGAAGATGTGGTAACAGACATTCAATTCACCGTGACCACTACCACCGATTCAGGTGAAAACGTTACGGTTAATGAGCCAACCAAATTCCTTTATCGATGAAAGACTTTTCGTTTTCTGGATTAGATCCAGACACTATATTAGATGCCCTGGAGACTCAGGGCATTTTTCTTCAAAGCGGCTTACTTGCTCTCAATAGTTACGAGAACCGGGTTTACCAATTTCAAGCCGATGACAACAAACGTTATGTGGTTAAGTTTTATCGCCCTGCCCGTTGGACAGACCCGCAAATTTTGGAAGAACACAGTTTTGCCCAAGAGCTTGCTGATAGCGAAATTCCGATTGTGGCGCCACTAGCGCTAAACGGAAAAACCCTTCATCACCATGGTGATTACCGTTTTACCGTTTTCCCTTCGGTAGGTGGCCGCCAGTTTGAGAACGATAATTTAGATCAACTTGAGTGGATGGGGCGCTTTATTGGCCGTATTCACCGCGTGTCTCAAGCGAAAACCTTTAAGCAACGTCCAGATATCGACACGCAAAGTTATTTGGATGAACCTCGCCAGGTTTTAGAAAATAGCACCTTGTTGCCCAGTCATCTTAAAACGGCCTTTTTTGCTATTTTGAACCCCGTTATAACCGCGGCCTCTTCGGCTTACAAAGCCACCGACGTTATTCGGCTGCATGGCGATTGCCATCCGGGTAACATTCTGTGGCGCGATGGCCCCACCTTTGTTGATTTAGATGATTGTCGAATGGGCCCTGCCATTCAGGATTTATGGATGATGCTGAGCGGCGACAGACAGCAACAACTATTGCAACTCGATACGTTGATTGAAGCCTATGAAGAATTTCAGCCGTTTAATACCAATCAGCTTGCGCTAATTGAACCCCTTCGCGCCATGCGTATGGTGCACTATATGGCATGGCTGTCTCGACGCTGGGAAGATCCAGCTTTCCCTCGTGCCTTTCCATGGTTTGCCGATGATAAATACTGGGAAGGTCAAATTCTTGCGTTAAAAGAACAACTTTCCGCCATGCAGGAAGCGCCTCTAAAACTCGGATATTAGCGCGCAAAACCTGAACACACTCGCTATTTATTAGGCACTTAAGCTATACTCCGTCGCGCTTAGGTGCCCATCTATGGGTTAAACGGGAAATCAGTGAAATCTGATGCTGCCCCCGCAACGGTAAACTCAGTGTGACCACACACATTCTCCTTTATACGCCACTGTGTCATCGCTATTGATGTCGCGACATGGGAAGGCAGAGAAACCATACACAGTATTGGTGAGTGAGCCCGGATACCGGCCTAGCTTCACGGCAGTTATTCTGCTTACATTCACCCTTGTACTCGGGCGGAGTACATAGCGAGAAATACAATGAAATTTCAAACACACTTTACCTGCACTGCAGTATACGCTGCTGTGGCGACAATGCTGTCTGCACCTGTTTTAGCACAAACCCCTGATACCATAGAAACACTCACTGTTACCGGCACCCGTTTACCTGTACAAATAGCTAAGCTACCCGCATCGGTAAGCGTGCTTACCGAGCAAGATATTCAAGCCTCAGGCGCTGTGCAACTTACCGATTTAATTCGTGGTTTGCCTGGCGTAAGCCTTTCCCAATCAGGTAGCCCAGGCGGCCTTACCGAACTTCGTGTTCGAGGCAGCGAAAGTAATCACTTGCTTGTGCTTATTGATGGTGTGGTGTCTAACGACATTGGCCAAGGAAGCTTGATAGACTTGGCCCATTTGACCTCAGCGAACGTGGTCCGTATAGAACTACTACGTGGCCCGCAAAGTGCCTTATGGGGCAGTGGCGCAATTGGTGGCGTATTGAGCATCACCACCAAAGCCGGTGAAGGAACCAGTGCAAAACCTAGCATTAATTTAAGTGCAGGAATAGGCACACAAGGTACTTACCAAGGCAGCATTAACGCCGCTACGCAAAATGGCGATGTGGCAGTGCGCACTTACGCCACATACCTTAAAACAGATGGCGATAACATTTCGCGCATCGGTAATGAAGATGACGGTTATGACAACATGACCGCAGGCATTAATGTTGATTATGCGTTGGCAGATGCACACACATTAAGCGCGAAATTCCGCAGCACCCAATACGAAAATGATTACGATGGTACTGACTATGTTACCACTGGGTTGCCTGCTGATGCCGACAATGTGACTGATGGTAGCCAACTAAGCACTAAACTAGCATGGCGCTACGCACCCGATGCATCAGCTTATGCATCTACGGTGTCTTTCGATTACCGAAAAGATGATAATGACAATACCACTTCGGGTGCCGATGCGGGTGGTACGACTGGCGAGCGCTTAGGACTTAACTGGACAAGCTTTTATCGCTTCGACAATTGGCAAGTGGCAGGTGGTGCTGAATATTTACAACGTTTGTTTGAACAACGTGGCCCTGTGCTGTTTGGCGATCCTAATCAAAAGCAACACGACAATACCACCAGCCTATTTGGTGAAGCTACAGGTGACCTTGTTGAGAATGTTTTCGCAACCTTAAGCGCACGATTCGATAACAACAGTGAATTTGATGACGCCGTGAGTTATCGCGCAGGTCTTACATGGCAAGTATCAAAAAACTATGCGCTATTTTCTAGCTACGGCAAGGCCATTAAAACCCCAACCTTTACTGAGCGATTTGGCTATTTCCCAGATAGCTTTATTGGCAACCCAGACTTAACACCTGAAGAGAGTGAAGAATGGGAAGTTGGCGTAAAAGCAAATTGGAATTCGGTTTCAGCACAAGTAAGTGGTTATAGTGCCCAACTTGAAGATGAGATTAATGGCTTCGTTTTTGACACCACTCAAGGCGTGTATACCGCTGCGAATACAGACGGTGAAAGTAGCCGTGACGGCGTAGACGTTGAAGTAACGTGGCTTCACGATTTAGCGAAGGTATCAGCGTCGTATAGCTATTTAGACGCCGAGCAAAAAGATGATGGTATTGCTAACACCGAGCTTCGACGTGCACGACACCAAGGCGCTTTATCGGTATTGTCTGATTTAGGTACCGAGAAATTTAGCCTTTATGCAAAACTGGCCTATACCGGCACCCATTACGATACTTATTTCCCACCCTACCCAGCGAATGCAGAAACCTTGGGATTGTCAGCTTACACACTAGCGTCAGTTAATCTTGGTTATAATATTTCTGAAAAGTGGGCGTTATCATTAAAAGTGAATAACCTTTTTGATAGCGACTACGAGGATATCGTGGGCTATGCAGGCCAAGAACGACGTGCTTTGCTATCTGTGAGCTACCGCCACCAGTAAAACCTACCACGTCACTTTTTAGACGCAAATAGTGACATTTTATTCGCTTCTTCTTTACGAAGAAGCGAAGCTTTACCCTCATATATTATCCATTCGTTGCATTTTTCCGCTCGCTTGTCGCGTAAACTAGTGCCCAATAAAAGCCTGTGGTAACCTCAGCACTGATAGATAGATTTGAAATCAAAGGATTCAATTACATGAAGAAGTTTGCAGTATTGTTTGTAATGGCAATGCTTTTGCCATTGACCGCATGCGCCCAAGAAGGCACAGCTAAGTGGAAAGAAGGTACCCATTACACGGTATTAGATGAAGAAGCGACTAAAAAACCAGTTATTACAGAATTCTTCTCTTTCTGGTGCCCACATTGCTTCCAATTTGAGCCAATCGTAAAACAAATTAAAGAGAAAAAAGGCGAGAACACTAAGTTCGAAAAAGTGCATGTTAACTTTATGCGCTTTACAGGCTCTGATGTTCAAGATGCCGCGACCCATGCCATGTTAATTGCCCGTGCAATGAAACAGGAAGATGCGATGAACACTGCTATCTTCAATTACATTCATAAGCAACGTGCGACTATTACCAACCTTAAAGATTTGCGAAACATCTTTGTGGTAAACGGTGTTGATGGCGCTGAGTTTGATAAGTTAGCCACCAGCTTTGGTGTAAACAACATGATTCGTAAGAACCAGCAACTTATCGACAAGAACCGAGACTACCTATCAGGCGTACCAAGCTTCGTTATAAATGGTAAATATCAGCCTACGTTTACTGCTGACATGACCTTTGATGATATTGCTGATTTGATTGTTTGGTTATCTGAGCAAAAGTAATTGCTAATATTATTGAAGTAGGCTGCAACATGCCTATTTCAGTAAAGAGTTAAATGGGCCGTAGCGGTTAACGCTAAGGCCCATTTTCATTTTTATTGCGTGAAAAAGCAGGAGCTATTCATGTCGTTTTTACCGGAAGATTTCAGTGCCTTTATTTGCGAACTAGACAAGCTAAAGCGTGTTAAGCGCCAAATAACCTTACCTTGTGATGGCAATCGTCAGGAAAACTCTGCTGAGCACAGTTGGCATGTGGCATTGATGGCCAGTACCTTGGCACATTATTCCGAGAAGCCAATCGATGTCGCTCGGGTGATACGGATGATTTTGATTCATGATGTAGTGGAAATTGATGCAGGCGATTTGTTTGCCTTCAACGAGGCCTCAGAACACGACGCGCAAGCACAAAAAGAGCTTGATGCGGCAAAACGTATTTTTGGATTACTGCCTAGTTCTTATGCCGATGAGTTACTCTCATTATGGCTAGAATTTGAAGAGGCGAAAACTCCAGATGCTGAGTTTGCCAAGGCGATGGACCGGGTGCTTCCTGTGTTTCAAAACATGCAGAACCAAGGTGGTAGTTGGAATAAACACGCTGTTACCAGAGATAAGATAGAAAAGCGTAACTTACATTTGAAGCATTGTGCGCCTAAATTATGGGATTACGTCACTCGGCAATTAGATACCGCGGTCCAAAATAATTGGCTGCTTCCAGCAAAAAGCTAAAACGGTAAAACGGTAAAACGCCCTGACGTTAACGCTCATAAAAGACAAAAAAGGTGCTAGAGAACAGGTTTTCTAGCACCTTTTTTATGAGCTTTTTTGGTAGAACTTGTTAGTAACGCTTAGTTGATGTCGCTTTTTATCAAAAACGTCATCAAACTCCCTTCAAGCATGATTAAAAACGGGTACTTGCCCACATCCATAATTTGTTGGCATCTACCTTGGTGTCACCCGCAGAGTAACTGCCGTACTTAACGGCTAATGTGACGTTATCTATCACTTTAGTCACATACTGCACGTTAATTTCGCTACCTAAATCATCCACCTCGGCTGTAGCTTCATCGGCACTAAAATCATGATAGGCCAACAACCATTTACCACCGGCTAGTTTTCCAGATACCGAAAAAGTAATATCTTGAAGACCCTGTGCAGGTGTACCTAAGAATTGATCTGTCCAACCGTTAAATTTATGCAGGGTGGCTAGTGGCGTGGCAAAGCCGTACGCACCATCGTCAGAACCCAGTAATTCATAATCAATCTTAGCGGTAATGCCTGAAAAGGTAGCCGCTAGGTTGGCATTAATATAACTCGCATCATAATCGGTAGCGGTGTCGCCTGAACCTGACTCGCTGCTTTGCGTAGCAAATTCAGCGCCGTATGCCCAGTTCACCGTCTCACCTTTCATACTGCCGTTATAGCGAATACCGTAGGTATCAAGCGCGTTATCGGTGTCATTATCAATTTCTAACAAGTAGCCATAAGCGGTAAATTTTCCTACCGCTGTTTTGAAACTTGCATTGAACAAATGATCTTTTGAATCAAAATCTGCGGCTTCTGCAAAAATTCGATTTCGCTGGGTAAGGTACCCATAAAAGAAATTCACTTTCTCGTTAAGCGCATAGGTAGCAGTAACGCCATCAAAGGTCTGCCTATCTTGACGCCATCCCACATGCCCAACGAATCTGTGATTATCTAGGGCAATGACTTGTCTGCCCCCTTTGAGTGTTAGCTTTTCATTCTTATACTGAATAAAGGCTTGATCCACTTCTGTGGTTTCAGGATCTGCAATCACTGAATACTCACCTACGTTATAGCCAGTAGGGCCTACTGTATAATCGCCCTGCCCCATAACAATGCGGCTATCTTCCACTTCTGCGGTAAAGGAAAACCCGTTCAACGTTCCGGATTTAAAACCCAGGCGAGTACGAAGTGTTAATGCACTAGCATCATCAAGTGCATTATCTTGGTCGACTGATTCATAACGTAAGTTCAAATCTGCCCATGTAGACGCCTCACTAAGCACATCATGCCAGCTCTGCGCCATTGATGGCGCACTAAAACACGCCAACATAGCACTTGTCAGTGCAGCTTGAGTAAAGCGCTTTTGTGCCGGTGTAAACCTATTTGACGGTGCTTTTGTCAGCGCTGTTGATGGTTTCATATCTTGCGTATTCATGTGCGTTCCCTTGTTATTAACGATGTTAACGTTTGATGGTTAGCGTTCTTATTGACGATTTTTAGTTAAGGGGCTCCCTCCCAGTAAAAAATGGGATAAGCACCTAAGGGTTTAAATAAGTTTTAGCGACTTATGTGTCGCGCTTTGAATCAGCGTTAAACGCCTAACTCAAGCTGCGTCGGATTTACTGTTCGCTTTTTTTGCAGAACCACCTCCAGCTTGGTTAGATTTGATATGGGAAGACACCGGCTCAATTTTTTTTTGCTTATCATACAAAAAGGTCAGCACTTCATGCCGGTAGTGGTTGTACTGAGGGTTGTCAGCCAGCTTAAGCCTGTCTCGGGGTCTAGGCAGCTCAATATCGAGGATTTCGCCTATAGTGGCAGCTGGGCCGTTATTCATCATCACTATTCTATCTGAAAGCAATACGGCTTCATCTACATCATGGGTGATCATAATCACTGTATTGCCTAAATCGGCATGGATTTCCATTAATGAGTCTTGCAGATGTGCGCGCGTTAGTGCATCTAGTGCCCCAAAGGGCTCATCCATGAGTAAGACTTTAGGCTCCATGGCTAACGCCCGGGCAATACCTACACGTTGCTTCATGCCCCCAGATATTTCACTGGGTAATTTATCAAGAGCGTGGGTCATATGTACCAGCTCTAGGTTATGCATGATCCAATCTCGCATTTCCTTTTTAGACTTACCACGCATGGTGTGCTTAACCGCCAACTCCACGTTTTTATAAACGCTTAACCAGGGTAATAACGAGTGATTCTGAAAAACAACCGCACGTTCTGGCCCGGGGTTTTTTACTTCAGCACCGTCTAATATGACACCGCCCGTGGTGGCTTGATGTAAACCCGCCACAATGTTTAGCACGGTTGATTTACCACAGCCCGAGTGACCGATTAATGAAACAAACTCACCTTTCGCAATTTTGAGGTTTACATCAGTAAGTGCCGTAAACGGGCCCTTCGGTGTAGGGAAATCGATGCCTACTTGTTCTAATTCCAAGTGTTTAGCTTGCATGTTCTTTCTCCTTAATTACCGTAATACGCTGGTTTTGTCCCAGCTCACTGCACGTTGAACCGACAACATTATTCTGTCTAGTATGAAACCAATAGCACCTATAGTGAGCACCGCTACCATGATGCGTGCTAAAGATTCTGAACTACCATTTTGAAATTCATCCCAAACAAATTTTCCAAGGCCCGGGTTTTGCGCCAGCATTTCTGCCGCAATCAATACCATCCAACCGATGCCAAGTGACAGTCTTAACCCTGTAAAAATCATCGGAATGGAAGACGGTAGAATGATTTTTGTTAAATGAGACATCGGCGTTAAACGCAATACTTTACTCACGTTAAGCAGGTCTTTATCAATCGCAGACACACCAACCGCCGTGTTAATTAACGTAGGCCAAAGGCAGCATAAGGATACCGTGAGTGCCGAGGTAACAAATGATTTTGAAAACATAGGATCATCGCTAACGTACAGCGCGCTCACTACCATAGTGACCAATGGCAACCATGCTAAAGGTGACACAGGTTTAAACAATTGAATCAGCGGATTAATTGCCGCATAAGCTGATTTACTTAGCCCACATAAAATACCGACAGGGACGGCAATCACTGAGGCAATGAGAAACCCCACCATGACGGTATAAAGACTTGTCCATATTTGATCAAAGAAGGTAGGTGAACCGGTGAACTCGCGAGTTTTTGGTTCGTAAGTTGGGTCTTGTGCAACCCGCGCGGCGTTGCGCTCTTCTTGCCTTGTGTAAAACGCATCAGCTTTGTCTCGCTGAGCACTATGCTCAGTAATAAGCGAACCTGCCTGCTCCCACACTTGAGCAGGACCAGGAAATTGCCCAAGCGAGGTATCAATACTTTTTGCCACACCATTCCAAATAGCGAGGAACATCAAAAGGCCAATAAGAGGCAGTAGTAAAGCGGGCGCACGACTATAAACCGCCCCCATGGTGCCGCTCATTGGTGATTTGGCTGGCGAAAAGCTTAATATATTTGCCATCTTACTCATGTTGTTCTCCGCTATTTGTGTATGACAGTGAAACTGTTAAAGAACAGTTTCACCCTTTAGCCCAATGCCAAACTGTTCAAGGTAAGCATTTGGCTTGCTACCGTCGTAGGTAACACCGTCGATAAATTCAGATTGAGGTGGTTTGAAGCCAGTTTCAGTAGCAAATGTTGGGAAGTCCGTCGCTTTTGCTTTTCCTTCGGCAATAAGCGCTTTTGCTGCCATCGCGTAAACCTCAGGCTTATACACTTTACGTGCAGTTTCTTTATACCAATCGTCTGATTTAGGCTCTGAAATTTGTCCCCAGCGGCGCATTTGCGTTAAATACCAAATCGCATCACTGTAAAAGGGATAAGTGGCGTTGTAGCGGAAGAATACGTTGAAGTCTGGTACTTCACGCTTATCGCCTTTTTCATATTCGAAGGTGCCTGTCATGCTGTTAGCCAATACATCTTCATCAGCGCCAACATAGTTACTTTTCGCTAAGATTTTTACTGCTTCTGGTCGGTTAGCGTTGTCATTTTCATCTAACCACATCGCGGCACGAATTAACGCTTTAACCACACGAATGTGAGTATTCGGGTACTTATCGGCCCACGCTTGGCTTACACCAAATACTTTCTCTGGGTTGTTTTTCCAAATTTCGTAATCGGTAATAACCGGCACACCAATGCCTTTAAATACTGCCTGCTGGTTCCAAGGTTCGCCTACGCAATACCCATAGATAGTGCCGGCTTCCATCGTAGCTGGCATTTGAGGGGGAGGGGTAACTGATAGCAAAGCTTCAGCATCAATTTGCCCAGCATTGTCACCTTTGTGTGGTGCATAATAGCCTGGGTGAATACCACCGGCAGCAAGCCAGTATCGAAGCTCGTAGTTATGCGTCGATACAGGAAAAACCATACCCATGTTAAACGGCTTACCCGCATCACGGTATTCTTCAACCACTGGCTTTAAATAATCAGCTTTAATAGGGTGAACAGGTTTGCCGTCTTCTACCGGAATATGGGCTTTCATTTTTTCCCATATTTCGTTTGAAACAGTAATGCCATTACCATTTAGATCCATACTGAACGCCGTCACTACATGCGCTTCGGTACCAAAACCAATGGTTGCGCCAAGAGGTTGCCCTGCTAGCATGTGGGCGCCATCAAGTTGGCCGTCAATGGTTCTATCAAGCAATACTTTCCAGTTTGCTTGGGCTTCTAAGGTGACATATAAACCTTCATCTTCAAAAAAGCCTTTTTCATAAGCAATGGCCAATGGCGCCATATCAGTCAATTTGATAAAACCAAATTTTAATTCTTCTTTTTCTGGCCAACCCACTTTTTCATCGCTTTGTGCGGTAGCAAGTGGCGCGCCTAAGGTAAAAGAGAGGGCTATCGCAGCGGTTAAGCCTGCTGTCATTTTTTTCTTTATTTGTTTGAGCATTGAAACGTTTTTAAACTTGGTCATTTATGTTTCCTTTAGCCAAAAAAAAACCCACCAGCGAAGACGAATAAACGTCGCGCTTGGTGGGCTTCGATGCCGAGCCTGTAATCATTAGTTAATGAGGTACAGGCGAACTTATTGTTTGGGTGTTAGATGTTGCTACCAGTACTTAATGTACTTTTTTATTTTGGTATCGCTTAATAGTATAACTGCCATTAATAAAGCAGAGTTCGTGCCAAAACCCTAACACACTGAAATAATAGGATTTAGCAAAAATACAAATGGTAATCATTCTTTTGCCTGAACAATAACAGTGCGTTTATTGCACTAGAAGTGTTCGATGCACGGCATAGGGGTGGTTGATGCACAGCGGGGAGGGGAATAGAAACACGGGGGAGACACCACACTCCCCTCAGTGCTTAATTTATCGTTTCAGGCTATAGCCTCTGGGTGAATTGACCAATGGCGTTTACGACTTCTGAGGAGCCATTTTGAATTTCGTTCATGACTTTGCCCGACTCAGTCGAGTACTCAAGCGCTTCTCTCGCTTTTTCCTGTCCCGCTTCAATGAGTTGCACCGCATTTTCGGTAAGCTTTCTGTTTTCATTTACCACACTGACAATTTCTTCAGTGGCAGTACTGGTTCTTGACGCAAGTTGGCGCACTTCATCAGCAACAACGGCAAAGCCTCTTCCTTGGTCGCCCGCTCTGGCGGCTTCAATTGCCGCATTAAGCGCCAGTAAATTGGTTTGATCGGCAATACCACTGATGCTTTTAACTAAATCAGCCACTTTTTGCGACTGTTCATCGAGTTCGCGAATCCCCTCGCTAGCTGTCCCCATTTGCGAAGTGAGCTCCCCCATAATTCGCACCATACTACCCACTACCTCTTTACCTTTTTGAGCTTGTTCTCCCGTACCTTCCGATATATTGAAAGCAACATTAGCGGCCTCAGATATAGCAAATTCTCTTTGCATTTGTTCTGTGATCGCCGTAGCAAATTTAACAACCTTATAAAGCACGCCTTGATCGTTCCTAATAGGGTTGTAGGAGGCTTCCAACCATACATCATTGCCTCGACTATCTACCCGCTTAAAACGGTCTGAAAACATTTTTCCTTGCGATAGGTCACTCCAAAATTGACGATATTCTGGTGTGTCAACTTCATCCGCTGGGCAAAATATTTTGTGATGCTTTCCAAGAATTTGCTCTAATGAGTAGCCCATCGTCGATAAAAAATTATCGTTAGCTTTAAGAATTTTGCCTGTCAGGTCAAACTCAATTACCGCGGTGGAACGGTTTAATGCATCTAGCATATCGTTCATTTCACGACTTTTATTGATATTTTTGGTTTGCTCTGCCATGTACAGCGCGATACGCTCTACACCACCGGATTCGTTAGTAATTGGCTGCAATATACCTCTAAACCAGCGGTCTTCACCGTTAGCATTAGCAAGATTTATCGCACCGTGCCAATGCTGTGCTTGCTTAATCGCCGCAATAAACTCTTTCGTGGCGGGCTGCCCCATCACTCCCTGAGGAATGAGGCTATCCATGGTTTTTCCATCGAGCGCATTAGATGAAAAATCTATTGCCTCTGAAAAGCTGTCGTTCACTTTACTGATTTTGCCGTTTCTATCCAATTCGACATAAAGCATTTCAGCCCTAAGTTCACTTTCCACCGTATGAAATGATTCAACATCTTTGCGTAAACGCTCTACTTCTTCTAATAATTGCTTATTCTTAAAAAACATCCCGTGCTCCTCGACATTCGGGTATAGCATCTCGCTCACACAAACTTCCCATAACGTTTATGAGAGCAAGCGAGGATGCAAAGTCGTTATTGCTTTACTTGGCTGATCTAAAGATAGCAGAGGATTTACAAGTTACTTAATTATTAGAAGAATTTGAAAACGAGCTGATTATTAGACAGCAGCATTAGACGCGAATGGTCTAATACTGGGTAAACGGTAAATTAGCTTTGTCTCGTTTTGCCCACATTTGTGCAGCAAGCGCATTGGCTTTCTCTACGTCATACCCTTCAAGCAAGATAAGGTAACTCACTAAGGTAGCGTGAATAGCTTGTTCACCGTAAAGATGCGAAGTCTCACCTCGCCAAACCGCGAGCATATCGTTCACGTTCATTTGCGTATCTTTAAGGGCCATTTTTTCTGTCAACTCTGGAAGAATAATTTCTTCGGTACTTCCATTGCGCGTGATATAGAGTTCGGTTTTTCGCTCACTATTGACTTCAGGGTCTCCCCCATCGCCTCGAAAGCACAGCGCTTCGAACGCAGGAAAACTTTCATTCACACGACAATGTTTATGGTCAAGGTGCATGTGATAGACACCTTGCACACAATAAGGAGCAGACGTCGGGTTCAGCAAGCGCGCTAAGGTATTTGCGCATGAGCGTAACCCAAACACTTCACGTAATTTTATGATGGTATTAAGCGCTGGCAATAAGTGCGAAAGGTCGAGGTAGGTCACACCAAACTCACCCATTTGGCGAGAGGCATCGGCAATACTATTTACCTCTACAAGCCCCAAAGCAGGCAAAGCTTTGCTTGCATACAATCGACCTGAGCCTGGCTCATGGGCACCATGTAACATAATGGTATAATCGTTTTTAGCCAATATCGCGCACGATAACAGATACCAGGGTAACTGGCGGCGCTTACCGGCATAACAGCCCACATCTAATGTAGGTGTTAAGTTAGCAAGTTCAGGTTCTAGTAATTCACGGCATGCATCAATAAACCCAATGACTTCTTCCGGGGTTTCTTCTCGCGTACGCAAGAGCATTAAAAACGCACCACGTTGATCGCCGGTAACCTGATTAGACAAAACCATCTTCATAGACTCGTAAGCTTCTTGGCGGGTAAGACTGCGCCCCCCTTTTTGGCCCTTGCCGATGATTTTTATATAGTTGCTAAATTGCTGAGACATGCTGCTTATTGTGTAAAAGTGATGTATTGACGAGTTGTCGTGACTCTACCACCTTTCCAAAAATAAGTAACGTAGGACCACTAACATTCGCTTCAGACACCAAACTACCAATGGTACCTAAGCTCCCCTCTATCACCCGCTGTTGTGGGCTTGTTGCATTTTCAACTGCCGCTACAGGCCAGTCGTTGGCAATGCCTTGTTTTGCCAACGCGTCGCATAGCAAAGACAAGCGACTTAACCCCATGTAAACCACCACGGTTTGAGAAGCTACGTTTTTTGCCAACTGGGGCATATCGGGCCATGCTTCAGGGTTTTGAAAATGGGCAGTAATAAAACTTACTGACTGGGCACAGCGTCTATCCGTTAGCGGGATACCTGTGTAAGCAGACATGCCTGAAGCCGCCGTAATGCCAGGTACAATAGCAAAAGGAATATTTGCTTCTGTCAGTGCCATGGTTTCTTCGCAAGTTCTAGCAAACAACGCAGGGTCGCCACCTTTAAGTCGCACCACACAATGACCGGCCTTCGCTAGCTCAACCACCTTCGCGCTAATCTCTTGCTGCTTCATACTGTGCTGACCACAGCGTTTACCCACATATTCACGTTTCACATGACGGGGAATTTCAGCAATAACATCTTTGCCCACTAATGCATCAAACAAAACAATATCAGCTTGTTTGATTAATCTAAGCGCCTTAAGGGTGAGTAATTCAACATCGCCTGGGCCAGCCCCAACAATGTACACTTTGCCTTCTTTCTTGCTACGTGGCGCGCTTTTTCCGTTGCCTAACCATCCACTTAAAAAACCTGATGTGGAGTGCCTAGCAGGTTGCGATAATGTATTGCGAAACAACAGCCCAAAGGTGTTAACTAAAGTGTTCATGATAATCTCTCCAGAGCAAAGTTCGTCGTTGCTCTTGTGTTAGTCGCTCTTCTGATAATAGCTATTGTAGTAGTCACGTTTATGCAAGATGCTTTGCTAGTAACATTGCCAGTGGCATTCTCGATAGTAATCTGCGTAGCTTTCTTATCAGCCACCCGCTTGGTGTTAACTTTCACGAGCGACGTCTTCTACTGTGGTAGCATGTTCGTTAATTAATGTTGCTAAAGCGGGTTTGCAGGAGCCGCAGTTTGTGCCGCACTTTAATGTATCGCCCAATGCAGAAACTGATGAGCACCCGTCTACTATTGCTTTGCTAATGGTTTTTTCCCTTACAGAAAAACAGCTGCAAACCACAGGGCCATTTAAAAATTCTTCGTCAACGTTACAACGTAAAAAGTTAGCCAGTTTTTCAGGGTTAAAACTTTGCGTTAATGCGCTGTCTACCCATGAATTTGGCACATCATACTTTGGCTTCGTACTGGGGCTTTGCACACCAAAGAACGCCATAAAACAAAACGAATCTTCATATGTACAAATAAGCACTTGGCTGTCGGCGGTTTTGTGTTGATAGCACACCCAATTTTTAGGTAGTTTTTCTAGCAACCCTTTTATTACCGCTTGCGATTCAAGTTGGCTGGCAATAGATACGCCCAGCCCATTATCAATTAAATATTTAGCCCAGTAGCCGTTATTGCTTTCCACTACCTCGTTCAGCACCTTTACGATATCCCATTCGCCATGTGCCGCTTGAACGTCATCACTAATATAGAGCTTTCCGTAGCTTGAAAAGTTGAGGGGCGTAATCGATACCGCACCATGCTTAAGTTCTGGCTGCCCTGAAATAGGGTCGGTCGCGGGCGCATAAAGTTTTGCCAACTTACTGTGCGAACCCCACTCCCCAGACCAATGAATAGGGACGAATACATCGCCTTGGCGCTGACGTTTATCAATTTGCACAGGGAAAATACAGGGTGTTTCGCCGCTCACTTTACTGCTAAGCGTGACATAGTCGTTCGTTGAAACACCCAATGCTTTTGCATCTTCGGGATGAATATAAACATTAGCGTGGTCAGTATGAGCATGGAGTACCGGCGCTTTGCCTGTTCGTGTCATGGTGTGCCACTGATCACGCATTCGCCCACTATTAAGCACAAAAGGAAATGCATTCGAGGTAACTTGAGTGGGAGGTAAGAATCGCACTGCAACAAAATTTGCTTTGCCCGACGGGGTAGAAAACACTTTGTTATAAAAGGGGCGAACAGGTGCAAGTGTCTGGTCGCTGTTGGTAATAAGTGGCCATTGCACAGGCGCCATTGCATCATATTGAGCCTGAGACTTCCCGGTTAAAGGGGCAAGATTGAGCAATCGCGCGCCGTCGTTTTTGTATGCGGTCAAACGGGCATGTTCATCAAATATTTCGCTAGGGTGAGAGTAAGAAAACTCGCTGGCAAAACCCATTTTATTGGCTACATCACACATAATTTGCCAATCATGTTTGGCTTCACCTGGAGGCGGCATGATGCCTCTTTGACGGGAAATTCTGCGCTCGGAATTCGTTACAGTACCGTCTTTTTCAGACCATCCTGTTGCAGGCAATGCAATATCAGCAAAGGCAAGGGTATCGTTACTTTGTACAATATCTGACACCACCACCATATCGCATTTTTTAAGCGCCGATTCAACTTGCTCCCGATAAGGCATACTCACTACAGGGTTCGTGCCCATTATCCACACAAACTTGATTTGTCCTGCATCCATAGCTGAAAACAAATCTACTGCTTTTAATCCGCCTTGCTCTGGCATAGCCGGAGATTGCCAAAACGCTTTTACATTTTCACGGTGCTCAGGGTTTTCAATATCACAGTGGGCCGCCAGCATATTGGCTAAGCCCTCCACTTCCCTGCCCCCCATTGCATTTGGCTGACCAGTTATAGAAAAAGGACCGCAACCTGGCTTGCCGATAGAATCTAATGCAAGATGACAATTAATTATCGCATTGGCTTTATCTACCCCGGCTGAAGATTGGTTAACCCCCATGGAATAGAAAGTAATTGCAGTGTCGGCATTGATGAACCAATCATAAAAGGTGGTTAAATTCGCCTCATTTAAACCGCACACACTAGCCACGTCTTTTGCATCAATAGTGTTAGCACTTGTGATGGCGTCATTCAATCCTTGGGTAAACTCACCAATCGCAGCTTCATCTATTGCCCCATTGTTGTGAGCAAATTGAAGTAACCCATTAAACAACGCAACGTCGCTGCCTGCTTTTAGCGGTAAATGTAAGTCTGCAATTGTGCAGGTCTCAGTTTCCCGCGGGTCAATTACCACCACCTTCATATCAGGATTGCGCAGCTTAGCCCTTTGAATGCGCTGGAATAATACGGGGTGTGCCCACGCGGTGTTGCTGCCTGTAAGCACCAATAGTGAGGTACATTCTAAATCGGTGTAATCACAAGGCACCACGTCTTCGCCAAATGCACGTTTATAAGCTGCAACGGCAGAAGACATACAAAGCCGTGAGTTTGTGTCTATATTGGCGCTGCCAATAAACCCTTTCATGAGCTTATTAGCAACATAATAGTCTTCAGTCAGTAGTTGCCCTGACACATAAAATGCAACGGCATCCGGCCCATGTTCAGCAATAGTCTGGGTGATTTTATCAGCCACCGCGCGGGTAGCCGTGTCCCAATCTACCTTTGCACCTGCCATGGTTGGGTGAAGCAAACGGCCGCTAAGATCGTTTGTTTCGAGCAGGTTTGTGCCTTTTACACACAGACGACCATAATTGGCCGGATGCTCGGGCGTACCAGTAACCTTGTCCAGGGAGGTAATACGCCCGCTAACGTTGCAACTGATATCTACACCACAACCCACACCACAATAAGGACAGGTGGTTTGCTTTTGCCGCAGTCGTGGTTCCAGCATAGTGGTTTTTGGTGTAGCCATATTCATGGATAAACTCTCTTAGTAAACAAAAAGAACATAGATAAGTGGCTTAAACAGCAACGAGTATTCGCTCACCTTCCACTTTCACGTCATACGCCACTACGCTTACGTCATCACGTTCAATACACTTGCCTGAGGCTAACACGTAGTGCTCTTTATAAAGGGGCGATGCCACCACGACATCATCAGCTATAGAACCTATAAGGCCGCGATATAGCACGTTTGCCTTACCGATAGGGTCCCAGTTGCTAATGGCGTAAAGGAATTGCTCACCACCTTTCATCACACTAAACAATGCCACTTGCTGACCTTCTACAAGTGCACAAACACCGCTGTTTGTTACCACGTCATCAATGCCACATACATCATGCCAAAGGGGCGCTGCTTCTGTATTTGCTGTCATCAGTTTATTCCTTATTAAATTACGTCAACCGCAATGAGGTTGTCGGCACCTTTAGATTTCTCTAATTCAGTGGCAGGCCTAACTTGACCTCGCTCAGAAACAAACTGAATGTTTGTGTCGGTGCCATCTGTGTTAACGAATTGACGGAAACGTTTACGCGAGGCTTCGCTTTCAAGCGTGGTTTTCCACTCACACTGATAAGCACCAACCACGGTTTCCATTTGGGCTTCTAAATCAGCGTTAATATTTAGCGAGTCATTCATGACAACATCTTGCAGGTAAGCTAAGCCCCCTTCTAAGTTGTCCATCCATACCGATGTACGCTGAAGTCTATCGGCGGTGCGTACATAAAACATCAATACGCGGTCGATGTACTTAACCAGTGTTTCTGTATCTAAATCGGTAGCGAATAAATCGGCATGGCGAGGCTTCATACCGCCGTTTCCGCACACATATAAATTCCAGCCATTTTCGGTGGCAATAACACCAATATCTTTACTTTGAGCTTCTGCACATTCCCGCGTACAGCCGGACACGCCAAATTTAATCTTGTGCGGCGCACGTAAGCCCTTATAACGGTTCTCTAAATCGATGGCGGTTTTCACCGAATCTTGAACGCCGTAGCGACACCAAGTGCTGCCCACACAAGACTTCACCGTACGAAGGGCTTTAGCGTATGCATGCCCTGTTTCAAAGCCGCCTTTGACAAGGGCTTCCCAAATATCAGGAAGTTGATCGACCCGTGCGCCAAACAAATCAATACGCTGACCGCCAGTGATTTTGGTATACAGGCTGTATTTCTTGGCAACTTCGCCTAATAAAATTAGCTTTTCTGGCGTAATTTCTCCCCCCGCCACGCGAGGAACCACAGAGTAAGTGCCATCTTTTTGCATGTTTCCAAGATAGATATCGTTGGTATCTTGAAGAGGTAAATGCTCTTGTTTAAGTACGTAATCGTTATACACAGACGCTAAAATAGAGCCTGCTGCTGGCTTACATATTTCACAACCAAGACCGGTACCATGCTTGTCGAGCAATTCATCAAAAGAGGTGATGCCGTTCACTTTTACAATATGGAATAGTTCTTGGCGGGTATGGTTGAAATGTTCACATATGGCTTTTGAGACTTCGACACCGCGCTTTTCAAGCTCGCTATCAACCACGTTTTTAAGCAGAGCAGTACATCCACCACAACCCGTGCTGGCTTTTGTACAGCTTTTTACGTCGCTAAGGCTGCAGCAGCCTTCGTCGATAGCCGATACAATGTCGCTTTTGGCCACGTTGTGACAAGAGCAAATTGTGGCGGTATCTGGCAGTGCATCAGCCCCTAATGCTGGCGCAGCCCCTGCACTTGGCAAAATAAGAGTTTCAGGATTTTCCGGCAAATCAATGCCGTTTAAGGCGTATTGCAACAAGGTGTCGTAGTCACTCGTATCACCCACTAACACGGCACCCAACACTTTTTGTTGGCTTTCATCTACCACCAACTTCTTGTACACGCCTTCTGGCTGATTAAAGTAGGTGTAGCTTTGTGCGCCAGTGGTACGCTCATGCGCGTCACCAATAGAGCCCACTTCCACGCCCATCAACTTAAGCTTTGTGCTCATGTCGGCGCCAGTGAATACGGTATCACCACCTGCTAGTGCGCTTACTGCGGCACGAGCCATGGTGTAACCTGGTGCAACCAAACCAAATATGCGGTTTTGCCACAGTGCACATTCGCCCACGGCGAAAATATCAGGGTCGGACGTTAAACAATTATCATCAACCACAATGCCGCCACGTTCACCAAGGGCTAGCATGGATTTTCTGGCGAGTTGATCTGATGGGCGAATACCCGCTGAAAACAGCACCATATCGGTTTCAAGAAAAGTACCGTCGGCAAATACCATGCGATAGCGTGATTGCTCACCGGCTTCGATAACCTGTGTTGCTTTCTGGGTATGTACGGTTACCCCTAACGATTCAATTTTACTGCGAAGTACGTCACCGCCGGTTTCGTCTAACTGCACAGCCATAAGCTGAGGCGCAAATTCCACCACGTGGGTTTCAAGGCCTGCTTCTTTTAACGCGTTTGCCGCTTCAAGCCCTAATAAACCGCCACCCACTACCACACCCACTTTGCTTTCGCGGGCAGAGTTCTCAATCGCAATCAGGTCATCAATAGTGCGATACACTAAACAGTGCTCTTGGTCGTTTCCTGGGATAGGCGGAACGAATGGGTAAGAGCCAGTGGCCAGTACCAACTTATCGTAAGGAAATACCTGACCATCTTCCGTTAACGCCTTTTTCTCGTCGCGCAGCAAGTCAGTCACTATGGCGTTTGTCACCACATTAACGCCCCACTCACGATATACATCAGCGGTTGTTAGGGCTAAGTCATCTGCGCTAGCACCACTAAAGTAAGAGGACAAATGTACTCTATCGTAGGCCAGTCTCGACTCACCGCACAGTACGGTGATGTCAACGTTATCGCTGCTTTGATGAAGCTGTTCAACAAAATGGTGCCCTACCATTCCGTTTCCAACGACGAGAATTCGCGTTTTAGATGCCAAAGATGTCATGGTCTCTCCCCTTTATTCGGGACAAAAAAAAGCCCGCACCAACTTTCGTTGTTGCGGGCTTCGTTGCCTATCAAGCGCTACGAGTTATCATAGCTATCAAATTTTTATGAGCTAGGTTGCTCTAAACATACACACACAATTTTTCACACAAAAAAGTATATCCAATATTAGTGCCATGTCATTACTAGCCTGTTTTATATAGATTTATTCAAAAAACAGGCTTTTCGAACCACCTTAATTTGCACCAAACAAAAGCATTTGCGATTTCATTTGGTGCATCTAAGCGCTCTATCATGCTCTCTCGTAGTGGTAATCTGCCTCAGTAGCGACACCAAGGCAATAACCAGCAGCGGTTAAGCTAGCTTATCGGTAGCAACCCGGTAACGTGGATCTTCATTCACGTTAATTTCTACGAACTTATCAGCTTTACGCAATAAGTTGCGACACTCATCACTAATATGACGAATATGCAGTTTCTTGCCTTGTTGTTCGTATTTATCAGCTAACGTATCTAAGGCATCTATACCTGATGAGTCCCAAATTCGCGATTCTTTAAAGTCGATAACCACATGCTCTGGGTCATTGGCAATATCAAATAAGTCTTTGAAATGACTTACAGAGCCGAAGAACAGTGGCCCTTCTAAATCATAGACTTTCCAATCATCACTATCGATGTGACTTTTAACCTCAATATGGCGTGCATGCTTCCATGCAAATACCAAGGCAGAAACGATAACACCTACCACTACTGCAATCGCTAGGTCAGCTATAACCGTTACCGCGGTAACTAAGAACAGAACAAAAGCGTCTTCTTTGTTTACACCACGAATAATGCGGAACGATGCCCATTCAAAGGTAGCGATAACCACCACGAACATTACGCCAACTAACGCCGCTAGCGGGATCATTTCAATCAATGGTGCAGCGAAAAGGATAAAGGCAAGAAGTACCAATGCAGCAGTAATTCCTGATAAACGTCCACGACCACCAGAGTTAATGTTGATCATGCTTTGTCCAATCATGGCACAACCGCCCATGCCGCCGAAAAAGCCATTCACTGTATTCGCCACACCCTGACCAACACATTCTTTGTTGCCACGGCCGCGGGTATCTGTCATTTCATCAATAAGTGATAAGGTCAGTAATGACTCAATCAAACCAACTAAACACAAAATGATTGAAGTAGGCAGAACAATCATCACTGTTTCCCAGGTAAATGGCACCATAGGGATAGCAAATGTAGGCAACTCACCGGCAAGTGTAGCAGTGGCTTTTTGCGCTTCAGGTAATAAATCACGCACGAAATCGATTACTGTACGCGCTTCTAAATCAAGACCGTGTACCATAGCCGTTACCGTAACAATAGCCACCAAAGACGCCGGTACCGCTGTGGTTAACTTAGGCAGTAAGTAGATAATCGCCATGGTCAGTGCAACCAATCCAAGCATCCAGTACAACATGGTTCCTTGCATCCACTCCAGCTGCCCAAACGCATTAACCACTTTAAATTGCCCTAGTTGAGCAAGGAAAATAACAATCGCTAGGCCGTTTACAAACCCGAGCATAACAGGGTAAGGCACCAATCGGATAAACTTACCAAGCTTGAATATACCGCAGAGTATTTGCAGTAGACCGGCTAAAATAACAGCGGCAAACAGATATTGAACACCATGCTGTGCTACTAGAGCCACCATGACCACGGCCATCGCACCTGTCGCACCAGAAATCATTCCTGGACGTCCACCAATGGCCGACGTAATAAGTCCCATCATAAAGGCGGCATACAACCCAATCATGGGCTCAACACCAGCAACAAATGCAAAAGCAACCGCTTCTGGTACCAGTGCAAGTGCAACGGTAATACCAGAAAGCACGTCATTTTTTACATTACTATCTCGATTAGTAATTAAATCAAACATGTTTTCTCAGGAGTCTAGAGGTTTTAGGGGGCGTGCGTTAACAGTACAGCTGTGAATACTGTAGATCACTGTCATGCACAAATTTTGTGTGCGATTCTACCACCATTGATGCTTAAAATCTTTTAATAGAATGTTAATCGTACAGCGGATTTTAAGCTGACAAGGCTGGCTTTCCATGGCATCGTAATAAGCTTAGTTTTTCCTAACAATTGATTCGTCGTTTATTGTCATTGGCGCTCTCAATTGTATTCACACTAATTTTTTCAATCTAGGTTACTGATACTTTTGGCAACGAGGTGTATTTAACCAACCAATAAGGAGTGGAAGTGGTCCCTTATTTACTCACTATTTTATGCGTGCTAGTGGCAGGCGCTATTCATTGGGCATTTCCAAAAACCTTTTGGAAATCTACGTTAATGTCTACTGCAGTCATTTTGCTATTTTCTATTGCCGCATTATTTATCTTCAAAGCATCTGGCATGCTAATGACGGAAGCCGGAGAAGACCCTGACTTTTCAGGCAAATTATTGATGATTACTGCGTTGATGTCTTTTTTCGGGCTTCTTATTTCTATTTTTGTCGGCTGGTTTCTTCGAGTTGTAAGGGCGTAATAGCAAATATTGAAGTAGGTGCAAGTTTAAGCCCCTCTTAACTTGCACCGTTATTGAGCATAGACCGCGGTACGCGCAATAACGGCTATAGATGTCTGCTCAAAAAAACACCTTCACCATCGCCCCATAAGAATAAATAAGCAAAGAAAAACAAACACTTAAATAAACATGTTAAAGAGTGATACGTTCAGGCATACGCATTGCTTTTATAAAGTATTCCTTAAGTTCGCTAATTCCATAACGTATCATGCAAACAAACCATGAAATAACGGCCACTACGCATTATAGCGATGCCACTAAGCGCTTCTTGCTCGCCGCGAAACGAGCTGAAATCACGGTGCTTGAGCAGTTATCAAGCAACTGCCGCATTGTTATTTCCGTTCGAAATATGGTGCATGCTCTGCAACGAGAACGTGGCGCCACCAACATTTATTTAGCGTCTAAAGGCGATAGGTTTGCAGGGCAACGTGCCACCCATATTGAAGCAAGCTGTGAAGCAGAGTCGATGTTGCGCAGCCAACTTAAATCACTGTATTTAACCGATAGCCATGATACGGCTAACCCTCGCTTGTTAAGCAGCATTACTTTAGCCCTTCAAGGTATTGATTACCTGCCCGTACTTCGTGAACAAGCGAAAAACCTGACCCTTTCACCGTTAGATTCCACCCGCGCTTATTGCCGCTTAGTGGCAGGGTTACTTACTGTAATTTTTGAAGCGGCAGATATTGCGAGCGATCCCGTCATTACCCGCCTTTTAGTTGCACTATTTAACTTTATGCAGGGGAAAGAATATGCGGGGCAAGAACGTGCATGGGGTGCTATTGGCTTTGCAGAGACGCATTTTGACAAGCGCTTGTGTGACAAGCTCAGCGCACTACAACACGCCCAGCAGCATCACTTTACCGTGTTTAATGAATTCGCCCGCACCTGCCACAAAGAGGCTTATGAGCTATTAGATGACAGCCCCGCGGCGCACGATATTAGTCAATTGCGCAAAATGATTGCGCAGCTTGCTGATGGTAGCCCCATTGCGGCTGAAATTAGTGAAGTATGGTTCGATGTGGCCACACGTCGTATTGATGCCATGCAAGAAATTGAAAATAAACTGACCGACAGCTTAACGAAAGAAGCGCAAACTAAAGTAAGCAATGCGCATCATGAAATGAAAAATCATCAGCGGTTAATTGAAAGCTTTACCGATGAACACGCACAAGATGGCTCCCCCCTCACAATGCTATTCGACCCTAGCATGCCAGGTTTAGTGGAAGACAGTGATCTCTCGCTACTACAACATGATATGACGGGTTCGGGTAAAAACACTGATATTAGCGAACAAACACAAACCCTGTCTGCACATCGCTCATTTTACGATTTATTGCGAGGACAAGCTCAGTATATTGAAGACATGAGCCGTGAGTTAGATGAAGCCAAACGCGCCATTACCGAGCACAAGTTGGTGGATAGAGCCAAACTTATTCTGATGCAGCAATTTCAATTAAATGAAAATGATGCGTACCGAAAACTACAAAAGCAGGCCATGAATGAGCATAAAAAGCTGACCGATATAGCCGCTACCGTGGTTGAAATATCAAATAGAGCTAACCAACGCTGAACTCAACGTAAGTTGCGGCCACGTTACCAGCCAATTTTTCGTGTGTACCCGCTGAGTAAATACATCGGCTCTAGGGTGGCGGGGGTTTATCGAAATCGTACCGGCAAAATTACGTGATAGCCCATAGGGTGCAAGCATATCAAACTTATCGCCCTCTTCATTTGGGCAAAGCCTAATAGCCACACAGGTTTCTTGTTCTATCCAATAGCTAATCGCTTCTTCACAGTCTTTATACGCGTTGTGACCGTGCTTCACATGCATACGTGCCTGATTCTTCACTTGCCAGAGTGCTGAAGGTACTTGCTCAGACAGCGCATTTTCTATGTGGAGCTCTGATTTTTTTGAGGTATCTGATGGGTTGTAGTAGATAACATCGATGTCGTTTAACGGCGTAGGTTTCTTAAAGCCGTGAAGCTCATCCCATATGGCATTACGTAAAAATCCCGCCGCTAAATACCCTTGGGGCAACTTTAGCGATTTTAATGCGTTCAAGCACTGCATGCGGTAAAGATCTTCGGTTAGCATGCGGCTAACCGATAATCTAGCATCGCTTTCTGCGTTCGTCATAATAGAAGCCATTTTTTTGTAAAAGCTAATTTCATGAGGCTAATTTGAGAAGGCCAATATATGAAAGCTAAGGGTTATTTCGAATGATCAGAACGAATGCGTAAATTCCTTTGCCATTTAATCACGTAGAAACTAAATGCGGCTATCGCCCCGCCTCCTAGCCACCCCGCTATTACGTCTGTCGGCCAATGCACACCAAGCTGCACACGACTCAAACCAATAACAAATACCAATAGCGTAGTCAGAGAATATACCCATATTTTCAATTTAATTTCTGTAATAGAAAAACAAAAAAGCCTCGCTATACAGAAGTAAACAAGGGTAGACATCATGGCATGAGCAGAGGGAAAGCTTTGCGTTAATACGGTAACTTGATGGCCAGACAGCGGCGGCCTAGGACGGTCTATACCCGCTTTAAGCACAAAGGTAATCACTAAACCTGCAGCGACCGCCATTAATAGCGTAAGTGCTTTTTTTGGATGCCCAGTCAATTTCAAAAAACCAGCAACGGCAAGTGAAAAAAAGATAAGTACTTCATTACTGCCAAGCGCAGTGAAATTTTCAAAGAAGCGTTGAATCACCCCTGGCATATCGTCCCACACCAACATTTCAATGACGGCGTTGTCAAAAGGGGCTAATACTTCCATAGTGGCAAATAGCATTAGCAGCAAAAAACCTCCGCCTAATAACACCACCTGCACCGTAGGTGTTTTTACTATTTGCAAATACGCGTTAACCGAACTTCTTACTTCCATGTTACGTAGCGCTCCTATTGGGGCTATAGAAAATTAAAATGAATACTTAATCAAGTTCTTAATTGAAAAATGAAGCGACTATAAAAACGCGTTATGACTTACTGCCACCTAAACAGGCTGGCGATGTGAGCGCTTCGCCACCACGGGCCACCCACTCTGTTGGGGTATAAGTATGTAATGCTAGCGCATGTACGGGCCCTTTCAAGGCTTCATCGACCAACGTATTAATTTCGCGATGACGGGCAATTAAACGTTTGCCTTCAAAGGCATCAGTAACGACGGTGACCTTGAAATGGCTTTGTGCACCGTCAGGCACATTGTGCATAAAGCTCTCGTCTTCCACGTTCAACAACGCAGGCGAAAGCGCGCTTGTTAGGGTTGATTCTATAAATTCTTTAACATTCATATGAAAACTACTTTGTTGAAATTAAGTGCCGGAAAGTAAGGTTAATTCTACCACCGATATGTTTAGTCGTCTTAGCAATACCGTGCAGATAATGCGATTGAGTGGTTTCCCCCATGACTAATAAACTTCCGTGCTCCAATATTTGGGTAAAACGGGCGCCAGTTTCTTTGTGTTTAAACACAAAAGGGCGAGACTCACCAAAAGTGACCGACGCTACCACGGGATTAGGTCCGAGTTCAGGCTCATCATCAGCATGCATACTCATGCTGTCTTGCCCATGTCGATACCAGTTTGCCAGCACACTGTTGAAGGGTATATCACAAACCTCGATGCATTTATCTCGAATGACCGCTAGTTCAGGGGTCCAAGGTTGTGGTGCAAGCTTAATACCCGAATATTTATAAAGACACTCAGGATCACCTTGCCAAGCCTGTAATCTAGGCACGTCGAGGTATTTTCCATACATACGAATGGTATCTTGTCGCCACGGCAAAGTGCTTTCAAACACGCCTTGGTAGTCATTCGCTTGCTCTGAGCTAATCCATTGCGGATAATAGCGCACCTCAGCTTCTGGCAACGGTAGCGTAATGGGTGAGTTTTTCGCTGCTTTCGCGTCAGTAAAAAGTGGTAATTGCATAACACCCCGATAACTTTAGACAAGAAAATAATGAATACAGAATTTTCAATGGCAGAGCGCCAGTTTACCTTAATACGCTACCCTGAAAAACATCAGCATAAAAGCCTACAAGCGTGGGATAGTGCCGATGAGCTGCTTATTGAGCATGTGGAAGCGCACCTTGAAGCGCTTGTTGAAACTCAAACTGAAACATCCTCTACCTTGGGGCCCATACTCATTTTTAATGATGACTTTGGTACCCTTGGATGTTGGTTTACGCAGTATAATCCTATTTGGATTTCAGATTCGTATATTAGCTTGCGATCATTACAAGAAAACCTAAGGCGTAACCATTTGAAACCGGTTATTGATGAGGCTGGCGCACTAACGTCACCCGTAACCAGTTTAACCAGTGTTGAAAGCCTTACTTTCATGCCAGAGAATGCCCCCAGCGTTATCATGCTGAAAGTACCTCGCACACTGGCGTTACTTGAACAACAGCTTATCGATATTAAACGCTATGCTGCGCCTGGTACGCATATTGTGGCGGCAGGTAAAATAAAAGCCGTGACCAAGTCGGTATCCGCCTTGTTTGAGAAAATCATTGGCCCTGCTAAAACCTCTTTGGCAAAGAAAAAATCGCGATTGGTTTTTAGTACCCTTGATGAAAAAATTTCACCTATCCCTTCGCCTTATCCTGAAACATGGGAATGCAAAGGCGCCACAGGCCAAACCTTCGTATTAAAAAACCACGCAAATGTATTTTCTCGTCAGTCATTAGATATTGGTGCCCGTTTAATGCTTGAGCATATGACCGTAAGTGCTAACGAAACCGTGGTCGATTTAGGCTGCGGCAATGGAATATTAGGCGTAAACGCTTTAGCCTTGGCAGGCGACTGCAAGGTCATATTTATTGATGAGTCTTTTATGGCAGTGGAGAGTGCGCGATTAAACGTACTTGAGAATTTCCCAGACAAAATCGACCAGTGTGAGTTTATTGCCAGTAATTGCCTTGAAAGCTTGCTAGAAAAGCAACAATCGCCTTGGGTAACCAAGATATTGTGCAACCCCCCTTTCCATCAACAAAATGCCATTACCGACCATATTGCATGGCAAATGTTTAACGATTCAAAACACGCGTTAGTAAAAGGTGGCCAGTTAGTGGTGGTTGGAAACAGGCATCTTGAACATCACGTTAAACTTAAACGCATGTTTGGTGGTTCAGACGTGCTGGCAAGCGACAAAAAATTTGTTATTTTGGGCACAGCTAAACGATAAGGAATGTACATGTTAAAACCGCTTATAATGGCCTTAATTTTCTCAGCTCTCGTTTTTACGTCAGCAGCAATGAGCCCTAACGCATTGGCGGCTAAAAAAGATGATGGCTCACAAATTCAGCCAGATAACTATTACCCTAGAGTTAAAATTGAAACCACCATGGGTGATATTGTGGTTGAATTAGACCGCCGCCGTGCGCCTATTACCGTGAATAACTTTTTACGTTATGTAGACAAGCGCAGTTATGAAAACACTATTTTTCATCGTATTGTGCCAGGGTTTGTGGTGCAAGGCGGCGGCTATACCACCGATTTTGAAGGTAAGTCTAATTACCCTGAAATATTCAATGAGTCGGGAAATGGGCTAACCAATGACTTACACACCATCGCTATGGCCCGACAAGATGATCCGCATACTGCAAATCGTCAGTTTTTCTTTAACGTTAACGACAACGAAACCCTAAACCCAGGTCGAGACTGGGGCTATGCGGTTTTTGGCATGATTGTAGAAGGCGAAGATATTGTGGATGCGATGTCTGAAGTGGAGACCGAGTATTCGCTAATGCTGAACACCAACAATGTACCTATTGAGCCTATTATCATTAAAAAGGTGACTGTGCTTCCACCGTTCTAACGGCTAGCGGAATCACTGTTGCGCCAGAATAGGGTTTGAACCGGTGTGGACCTATCAATAAAGTAAGGGCCGCGTTTTTTAAACCCTAGCTGGCGTAATAGATGTTGAGAACGTTCGTTTTCGGGGTGGGTAGAGGCGGTAATGAAATGCATATCTCCTTCCATTTCCACCCAATCAATAACCGCTTTAGTTGCTTCTAACGCTATCCCCTGTTTACGCGCATCTGGTAGCAGCGCAAAGCCTAAATCAGGGCAACTGAAAACATAGCGATTAATTAGCCCACACACACCATAAGGCGCGGTGGTTTTTTTATTTCGTATTGCCAATAAGCCATATCCCCACTCACTAACCTGCGCGTTCACTCGGTCAATATAGTCAGCGGCATCTTCAACGCTCGCCACACCACGATAACCAATAAACTGCTTCCATAGCGGGTCTTGGTGCATTTCAACTAACCACAGTTTGTCAGCTTGCGTCAGTGGGCTTAATTCCAACCGTTCAGTTAGTAACAACATGAATGACTATGCCTCTGTGTGGATTGTGTTACCTTTTTTAGCAGCGTGTCTATTTGCGTTAAATGTTGCTTAGAAATAGCGGCAGCTCTTGGGTAAACGGGATTTACTCTGTCATTAATTCTAGGGTGGTTCCAACCATAAGTGTGTTCAATAAAAGCGGTAGCTTCACTTATCCCGCCATGCTCTAAGCAGCCCACTAGACAAGTATCAATGTAGGTTTGTGAAACGGGGAAGTCGCTGCTGGGGTGATGACACAGTAAAGTTTCACATAACCAGAGTTGGTGATGGCTTAACGCATCACGAAGCGCAGAAGTGAAAGAAGGTTGATTGCACAAGGAGGAACTTACATGTTCGATTGCACTGGCTGGCACTTCCACAAAGCGGTAGTTTTTTTCTCGCGCGCGCAATGAAGGGTTTACCTCGGCAGGAATAAGCTGGGCATTTAATTGAGATGTTCTATCGGCAACGGCGCCAACATAGGTTTGTTTTTCTTGCAGGCTTCGGGTAACCCATGCGCGTTTAAAACCTGAAACACGCACGGGTAAACCTTGAGTATAAATACCGGAGTGACGCTCTCGGGAATCTCGACTAAGCAAACTGCCATAACCTAGCACAATATGTTTACTTTGCTGGCTAGCTAAGGTAGCTAACCAACTGTCTTTCGCTGAATCTTTTATCGATTCATTTGCCGAGCTTTTTACCGACTCTTTAACCGAGCCGTCTGCTGCTTTTACGTCTACCAAGCGCACCCCGTTTTCGCTGCAATATTAGAACAGCGCACGTACTCCTAGCGTAAGATTACGGCCAGGTAGTGGCGCTTGATCTTTCAAAAATGATGTATGAACGCGAGCCTCTTCGTCGGTTAAATTGTTTCCTTTTGCATAAACAATCCACTCTACGCCTTGGCCACCAAATTCGTACTGAACACTGGCATCTAACAAAGTATAACCATCGGTTTGTGTTTCGTAAGACGCAACGTCATCTTGGTCATCATACCAAGTTACGCCAACATCAGCACTTAGCCCATTGCTCATATAACTGATGTTACCACCAAATCGCATAGGAGGCGTTCGAGGTAGGTTATCATCTTCAATTTCTGCGTTAATGTAATCGCTAAATACCGTTACGCGTACTTGCCCATTTACATCATAGTAGGCTTCGGCTTCCAGACCCCAGATATCCGCATCAGCTTGCTGGAAGTAGTAGATAGGTGTGCCTTCTTCTTCCTCGTGATCTTCGTGCTCTTCAGTTATTGCCAATAACCCTGTATTTGTTTGATAAATATAATCATCTGCTTGGTTATAAAACAATGAAACCGTATAGCCCCAATCGCCAGTGAATTTACGGAAAGTAACATCGATATTGGTGCTAACTTCTTTTTCTACGTCTTTTAAGTCTTCTTCAATATGACCGTCTTCATCTAAGTCAAAAACCAAACCTAGCTCGTAGCTTTGTGTGGCCAAATGCTGACCTGCAGAAAACAGCTCTTGTTGGCTAGGCGCACGCTCACTACGTGAAAGTGTAGTGGCAATTGAGCGACCTGCTGCATATTCCCAGTTTAAACCAGCAGATAAAGACGTACTGGTGAAGTCATACTTGTTGAAGCTATATGACGTGACTTGCTCTTCATGTTCTTCGTGATCCTCTTCTTCTTCATGCTCTTCTTCATCAGCATGGGTCACTTCAAGAGATAATTCACTGTCATCGGCATCGTATTCGGTGTATTCAACACGACCACCTAATTCGAAGGTCACATCACCCACGACTTTTTGCTCTACAAGGTAAACCGCATAGTTAGAAGAGGTATTTGCAGGGGTAAAGGCTTCTTCACCCTCGGCTTCATAATCACTGTGTTGGAATTGAACACCTAGCACACCATGCCAGCCATCCACTTCTTCGTGAGACACTGAAGCGCGTATATCGCTAGATTTGTTAGTGAAGATAGTCCCTTGCTCGCCATCTTCAATTTCAACATGTTCGTAATCGGTATAAGCCGCAGCAAACTTAGCATTGGTTAACCCTTTGATAGGTGAATGCCATTCGCCTGCCGCTTGATAACGTGTCATGTCTACGTCAATCAATACGCCTTCTTCTTCGTGCAACTCTTCATCATGATCTTCTTCGTCATGATCTTCTTCATCATGATCTTCATCATCGTGGTCTTCTTCATGTTCGTGACTGTGACCAGGCACGCCATAACGGTTATCAAGTTGCTCTACCGCAAAGCCAAAGTAACCTTCCTCACCAATATAAGACAAGCCAGCCGTTATATCGCTGGTTTCCATCGCAGTGCTTTCTAATACACCGTATGCTTCGTCTTCATCAGGCTCTACTGAGGCATAACCAGGAATATCAGTGTCATCTGTGTTACGAGAGTAACCATCGATATGCCATGCAAAGTTACCGCTGCCACCAGTGACATCACCGCGAGCGTATTTACCGTTATCTACTGTGCTGTAGCTAACTTCAGCCTCGCCTTCAACACCGTCCATTTGATGTTGCACAATACGCTTATCAACAATATTAACCACACCGCCAATGGCGCCGCTTCCATATTGTAATGTTGCAGGACCACGAAGCACTTCTACTTGTGTGGCACTTGCCAGGTTGCTCGTGACGTTGTGGTCAGGGCCAACACGAGATACATCAGAAACATCTAAACCGTTTTGAACAATTTTAACCCGTGGGCCATCGTTACCACGAATAATCGGGCTACTTGAAACTGGGCCAAAGTACGTACTTTGTACCCCAGGTGTATTCTTCAATGTTTCGCCTAATGTAGGCGCTTCAATACGTCTAAGGCGCTCTGCTCCAATCACGGTTACAGGTGTAACAGACTCAAGTACTGAAGATTGTAATGCGGTAGCCGTCACAACAATATTTTCAACTGATGAAGGAGTAAGTGAAAAATCTACGGTTTTGTCACCGACGATTTCACCAAGGTCGTTATCACCATGAATATATTGGCTTGAAAATACGTGAAGATGTACATGAGTTTGCTTAACATCGTTAAAACTGTAAACACCATTTTCATCGGTGGTAACGACTCGGCGCGTACCTTCAATGCTAACCTCGGCACCTTCGACGGGTTGACCTGATACATCGGTAACTTTACCGCTAATAACAGTCGCAAAGGATGGAGACGAGAGTAGACCTGCTATCGTAAGACTTAGCAGTGAACGCATTTTCATAACGGTTTCCCTAACAAATTTTTATTCATTTTGACCAGTTGCATGGCCATTTTTGTGATGTTATAACATCTTGTAGGTTAGGGCGTTTATTGTCAATGGCAACTTGTCTACGATTTAACTTCATTCAGCGACAAGATTATCTAAGTAAGTCACTGTTTAGTGAAAACAACGCTCTGATTTGAGCTGCTACGATTACTATCTTGGGCTGGAAAAAGGTAATAGGAAGCAAGCGTTACGAGCAAAGTAAGAACCTAGGCTCTACTCACGGGAAAGTTAAGCACCTCTTGAATATGCGACGCCCCTATTTTAAGCATTAACAACCGATCTATACCTAACGCTACCCCTGCGCAGTGTGGCAAACCGTTTTCTAGCGCAGACAGAAATCGCGTATCAATGGGCTTTACAGGCTGGCCATTTTTACGACGCTTCTCATTGTCTTGCTCGAAGCGTTGTTTTTGTTCCGAAGCCTCGTTTAATTCATGAAAGCCATTCGCTAACTCTGCCCCTTTAAAATACACTTCAAACCTGTCGGCAGTACGTGAGTCTTGTGCATTGATGCGGGCGAGGGACGCTTGTGAAGCAGGAAAACCAAACACAAAACACGGCCGCTCTTGACCAATAACCGGCTCAATCGCCATTGAAAAAAGCAGTTGTAATTTACTGTCTTTATCAAGCTGTTCAGGGCTTGAAATATCGATATTGCAGTCAGCCATTTTAGCCAGAAGCATTTCATCAGTAGCGGTGAGCGGGTCTATGCCCAACCGAAATTTAAACACATCTTGATAACTGATTATCTCGCCAGCATCTGTACCTAGCGTTTCTATTAATAACGCATCAACTTCCTGCATTAGGGCATGGTGGTCGAAGCCCGGTCGATACCATTCCAGCATAGTGAATTCAGGGTTATGCCAGCGCCCTTCCCCTTCATGTCGAAATGCTTTGCAGATTTGATAAATAGCTCCACTTTGACCGCACAATAGGCGTTTCATAGCAAATTCAGGAGACGTTTGTAGATAAAGGTCTACCGGTGCGCCATCCCGCGAATGATTAAACTTTGTAAGGAATGCATCGAGATGTTCATCGGTTACCGTGCCGCTGGATAATAATGGCGTTTCTACTTCCAGCACATCTCGGGTATAGAAAAAGTGTCTTATGCTACGCAGTAAATTGGCTCGTGCAATTCGAGAATCATGTGATGAGGTTGGTTGCCAGTCGTTCATGAACAGAGGTGTCTTTGCTTATTGATAAGAATGATGACAAATACGATAAACAGCTTCGGGGATTATCGATTAGTAAGCTTTATTTGGCGAATCACCCATAGGAAAAAATGTGTAACGGTAAGCGAGTTACCGATGCCAAATACGGCATCGGCTAACTGCAGCTGTTTCTTATTTCTTACTTACTTTTGTTACTTTTGCGCACGAGACGCATACTCACCAGAGCGAGTATCAACTTTAATTACTTCACCGGTTTGCACAAACAAAGGAACACGTACTACTGCGCCCGTTGTTAGTGTAGCTGGCTTACCACCTGTACCCGCTGTATCGCCTTTAAGGCCTGGGTCAGTTTCAGTAATTTCAAGTTCAACGAAGTTGGGTGGTGTTACTGTAATTGGCGTACCGTTCCACAAGGTAATAACGCACACATCGTTTTCTACCAACCACTTAACACTATCGCCTACTGCTTTTTCGTCTGCCGCGATTTGTTCGAATGTTTCGTTGTTCATAAAGTGGTAGAATTCGCCGTCGGTGTACAAGTAAGCAAGCTCAGTGTCTAAAACATCTGCGCCTTCTACTGACTCACCAGAGCGGAAAGTTTTTTCTAAAACTTTACCTGAGATAAGTTTACGAATTTTAACGCGGTTAAATGCCTGACCTTTGCCCGGCTTCACGTATTCGTTTTCTAAAATGTTACAAGGTTCACCATCCAGCATGATTTTCAGGCCGGCTTTGAACTCGTTAGTGCTGTAATTAGCCATAATTCCTCTGTCTAAACATAAGGTACAAAAAATTTCGTGGAACAAATAATACCTAAAAAAGCGATTTCTGTAGAGCATAACTGGCAAAAAGAATTAGCTAATAGCTTTACCAGCCCTGAAAAGCTGTTGTCTTTTTTAGATTTACCCAGCAAAGACTACGAACAAGACAGTAAAGCACGACGCCTTTTTCCTATGCGTGTTCCTCGGCACTTTGCCTCGTTAATGGAAAAAGGAAACCCCAACGACCCGCTTTTTTTGCAAGTGATGCCACTTAAACAAGAGTTTAGTATTGAACCGGGTTACACGAAAGACCCATTAGAAGAACACGATACTGCTGGTAAAGGTTTGCTACATAAGTACGACTCTCGCGTATTATTAATGGTACGTACCGGGTGTGCGGTTAATTGCCGTTATTGTTTTCGCAGACACTTTCCATATGCCGATAACGCGGTGAATAAAGCCCAGTGGCAAGAGGCATTAGATTACATTGCTGGCAACCCAGCCATTAACGAAGTGATTTTCTCGGGCGGCGATCCGCTAATGGCAAAAGATGATCACCTGGCCGCATTAGCAAAAGAAATCGCCGCAATACCGCATATTAAACGACTTCGTATTCATACCCGTTTACCGGTTGTACTACCCGAACGCCTCGATAATGCTTTTTTTGACTGGTTTACTCAGCTGCCTATTCAAAAAATACTCGTATTGCATGTTAATCATTCAAATGAAGTATCACCAGCGCTTAAGAGCCGCTTAGAAAAATTGCGCACTCACGGGGTTACCTTGTTAAACCAATCGGTGTTGCTAAAAGATGTAAATGACTCAGCGGATGCACTGTGTGAATTAAGTGAGCGGTTATTTGATGCAGGGGTTCTGCCCTACTATTTACATGTACTTGATAAAGTAGAAGGGGCAAGTCACTTTTATGTTAGTGACGACATGGCAAGACAGATTATGCAAGAAGCGATAAAGCGCCTACCAGGTTTCCTTGTGCCTAAACTCGTTAGAGAGATAGGCGCTCAGCCTGGCAAAACGCCCATCGACTTACATTTACATCCCTAACCTTAAGCGAAAGTATCTATATTTGCGCCTACAGCTGGATTAGAAGATGTTGATTTTGGTACGTCAGCTGAATTTTCTAATAGCTGAAGCGCCGCTTTTCCTTCTTGCTCTTGTTGACCCTTGGCCAACTTAAGTGAAGCGAGTTCAAGTGACGCACCGGACGTTCCAGAGGCACTAGCACCTTGTAGATCCATACCGTTTTCCTTTGTTGCTTGAAGCAAAGTAAAAAAATAGGCAAAATTGCCCACCTTCGAGGTTATCGGCGCGACATGCTGAAACTTTAATCTAATTTTACACTGCTTTTTTCAGGCGACTTTTGTGAGACGTCTTTTATGGGGCTTCTTTTACAGGAAAAGATATGCAAGGTATTCACCAACAACTACAAGATACTATCCAGGCCCTTTACCGTAAGGCGGTGGATGCAGATCAGGCATTGGATCGTTTGCAAAAAGACAGTCAAGGTAAGTTTGCCGCCATATTTGCAGAAGATAGCCCTTTCACCACACAAGCAAAACGCTTCGGCCCCTATGTAGAGGAAATTGCATTAGATTGGCAAGCGCTTAAAGACATGACAGAAGAAGAAGCGAAGGCAGCGCTACCTTCTTTGATTAAAAAGATTGAATTGGCACTCACTACCGTCTCTCAATTTCAGCAGTCACTGGCAAGTAAATAGTCGCGCTTTTTAACCTACAAATACCATTAACCTATAAAATTCCATGCTACCTTGAATCGTATTTAGGTAGCATGGCTGGTTAGATTTAGGCTCAAAGGGCTAGCGCTCGCTATTAGTGCTCCCCGACATCACCCGCTTCAATTTGATTTATTAAATTCCCCTCAGCATGCGCCTTTTGATACATAGGCACTTGTTTGATAAGGCGTTTAATCTCAGCCACTTCATTCAAATAAGCTTCACTGTCTACACGCCCATATTTTTCGGTAAATGCTTGCTTACTTAAGCCTTCGGGGAAGGCTTTAATCGCTGGAACAATATCGTTATCAGATTGAATTCGTGCCACAGCATTTTGTGTACTTTCGGCATGCTCAGGCATGGTCGCCACTCGGGCAAATTGTGAGCCCGACATATCAGCACCTAAATCAACAAAGCTGTAGCCTGAACCACCTGCTCCTCTGTCCATTAACTCTTTAAATTCACCAATTGCCCACGACATATCCTGCTCGGCAAGTAACTCAAGGGCAGCGGAAATAATAAAATGGCGGGCTAAGTCGTTACGCGCTAATAAAATAGCCGGGGCTCGGGGCTTTAATGCTTTTGTTGGGTCGGGCTGTAAATCGCCCACTAGGCTACCAATACGATAGTGCCCCACATACGCAGCAAGGGCCAATATCACCGCTTTATTATGTAGCGCTGCCTCGTGGGGAGAATGGCTTTGCTCTCTTGCGCGAGCCATGCCTTCTCGTAAGTACTCAATAAGAGGCACTGGTTGCTTTGATAGCGCTAAATCACGCCCTGAGATGTAACGCAAATAATAAGCTGCAAGGGTTTGAAGCTCTGTTTCTTCTTGAACGCTCATATTGTTAGACACCACGGTAAGCTCTTCTAACAAAGAGGCCAGTGGCGCAGTATGTAAGGACACTTCACCGCGGCGCATCGTCACTTTTTCAACACGAGTCAGTGCAATAGTGGCAATTTCGGACTTAGTCCAATAATTTATACCCTTTTCAGCAAACGAGAGCATGAGAGGCCCAGACAAAGACAAGTCTCCCACACTAATATAATCAATTTGCAGGCTATCGCCGGGTAAAATTAACGCTGATACATTGAAATATAAATCAACACTGCTGGGTGAAAAGGTAAAGGTAATCGTACTGCCCACTTCTGTTACGTTCACAACGCCACTAAAATTAGGCACGGCCCGCTGCAATACGCCCACTAAGCTTTCTATTTGGGTTTCGGTTAAATGAATAACGTGGTTAGAACTTCGCTGAGTGAACGCATTTTGTAACTGAGACAGCAAGTCGTTAACGCTATCTGCGCCATCTAATTGGTTTGGTGCACTAGACACCACCAACGGCGAACGCTGAACCACAGCTACGCTTACCCCAATCAATACGACAAAGGTCACCACGAATAAAACAACGAAAACACCAAGAATCCAACGGGCCATTCTCATCATGATTTAATCACTTCCCAAACACCATGCATACATACCACCACGACCTTACCTAAACGCTACGTTGTGAAGAGTAGAAATAGTAGCTAAATCTAGTGTTTATGACTAGCGACCTGTGATCTCTTGTTCTAACCATAATGGTAAGCTTTCGTAACGGGAGGTGGCCTGAGTGAAATCGTGGGTAGCCGATTGCGTAGTAGGGATCACCACACACGCTAACTCAGCCGACAACGCTGATTGCATGCCAGTATACGTATCTTCTATGGCAATACACTCGCCAGGCGATACGCCCAGCTTCTCCATGGCTAGCTGGTAGCAATCGGGGGCAGGCTTACTGTAAGTGACATCTTCTACCGCCACCACACATGAAATGTATTGCGCTAGGCCATAATTAGTCAGCGTTTTTTCAACGGATAATGTACTCCCCCCCGTCACTATCCCTATGGTGAACCCTGCATCTGCGCACGCCTTTATGGTTTCAGCAGCGTGCGGCATAAGTGGAAAAGCTTGCTGTGAAAGATACGCTTCAACTTTGTCGTGTTTCTTTTTGGCCAGCTGCTCAGGTTCTACGTCTAATGAAAAATGCTCAACAACATCTTTCGCATTTTGTTTCACGGGTATACCCGCCATTACCTTGCAGTAAAACTCATCTGTTAACTCTGCACCATAACTGGCCACTATTTCTCGCCACAGTGTAAAGTGGACGCGCTCTGAATTAATCAAGGTTCCATCGTGATCAAACAATAGCGTGGTAGTGTTATTTGAAACGGAAGAATTTGCCATCGGTTCACCTCGAATATCAGCAAGTATTAAAACGATTTTCCAACTACTTGCGTGAATGATTGTTAAAACATGCAGTGGTAACTGTACTTGAAAAAAAGAACCTCCAATCAGGAGGTTCTAGATAGACTGTCAGACTAAATACCTATCGTGTTAGCGTTCGGATTAACGAAGCCCGCAGCTTTTTGGAAAACAAAATATCTCGTTTAGTCCACGGTAAGCTTTGCTCACCATCAACTTCGCTCCACCGCTCAAAAGACGCACGGGGCGAAAGCATGCCTTGTTCGTCAACCTCTTTTTCCGGCTTGCCGGCCCAGTAGGTTATCTGCGCTTCGGGCTGTCGAAAGATATACAATCTCGCTCGGGCTAATTCATAGTTCATACGAATTAGCATCACGCCTCTGACATTTTCTGAGTCTAATGCCTCTAACCCAGCATACTGACGAATATCTTGGGTGTGCAGGATGACATCAGACGTGTCTGACTGAAAGGCTTTATCGATACGTTTTAGTTGAGCAATGTCATAACCATTATCATCACTAACATACCACTGCCCATTTATAAAAATGGCAGCCCCGCACGCGATGAAATCTCGTTTTACGTCTTCTAAAAACGCTTGAGTTGCTTCGGCATCTTTTAAGCGAAGCTTATGCGTAATTGCCCCAACTTTCTCATCCAATGACGTAAGCAATTGCAGGCGCTTTTTCGATTTGTGCGTGGAATACACCATAGAGAAATACTTCACCAGCATTTCCGCTTGATGGCGCAATTGCGCATCTATGTGCGATTCGGTGCTATTGTGACACGACACTAAGCCCCACAATTTACCGGTTTGAATGATGGGAATAGAAAATGACGTAGCCACGCCCATGTTTTGCATGTATTTGGCATGAATAGGCGACACACTGCGTAAATCTGAATACGTTAGGTTTAGCGGTTGCTCCGCTTGATTCAAAAAGTCAGCGGGCGGTAAGGCACTGCTGGCAATATATCGCGAAGGATTTTCAAAATACATTTGGCGGGCAATAGCAGGTATGTCCGATGCTGGAAATTTTAATCCAAGGTACTTTGGCGCCCCTTCAATCACCTTTTCAGCCACTACTTCGCCGCTCCAAAGTTCATTAAAGCGATAAAGCAATATACGTTCACAGGGTAAAAACTCATCAAGTGTTGAGATAAGTTGCTTCCAGAAATCTTCATCTTCCCAGTGCTGTTCAATAGTCGGGAGTATTGAAGATCGTAATTGTAGATATTGACGCTGAGAGACATTCGTTATGCTTGATTCAATCTCAATCAGAATACCTTCTTCACTGCGATGGCTTCTGAAATTCAATACCTTATCATTAAACGGCTCGTTAAAAGCATAGGCCCTATCGCCAGTCTTTGAGCCTAAATTATAAAGTAAACTTAACGGCAACCAATCGAGTGACTTTACTGGGCAGCCCACCAGTTCAGAGGGCGATAGGTGAATAAGACTGGCCAAATTACTGCTAGCGGCAGTGACCTGCAAAGATTCACTATCGATAAAGAACGCACCGCCAAACTGCTGAACCTTGCCACTTAAATGCAAAGCCTCTTTTTCACAATTCTCAACCAAGGCGTCCATCTCAGCATTGTGTTTATTACGGGTTGTCGTATCAGGGTTCATAATCTCATTAACTAATTTGTTTATTAAGCTCTGCGCATGTAAGCATAGGCGAAAGAACAAGCCCCTGTACTACATCGCACCCGATATCCCGTAAGTAATCGAGTTGCTGCTGAGTTTCAACTTTATCTGCGATGATTTTAAGGCCTAGTGCTTTTCCTGCATTAACTAAAGCTTGAATAAGTTTGTTTGAATTATTGCTATCGCTAACATCGGCCAATAATCGGCTGGATAGCTTAATTTCACTCGCTCCGCTTTGTTGAAGCTGCGATATTGCACTGTTGTACAGGCCATAGTCATCAATGCTAATCACGCTGCCCATCGTAGCCAATGTTTTCAGCCGATGGTAAATTCGCTCTTCACCACTTTCAATATCTTTTTCAGATACTTCGAATTTAAATAGACCCGGGGTAAGTTCATAACGCTCTAATACTGCCACAAAGTTTTTAATAAAATCAGATGTAAGCAACTGTGCACCAGATAGATTAACGGCTATAGCAGGAAGTTCGTTCCCAAGCTGAATATATTGAGCAATTTCTCGCGCAACCAACTTAACCGCATGAAAGCCGATTGCTTCGATCAGTTTTCCGCGCTCGGCAATATTAATAAATGTCTCAGCGTTAAGTACTTCACCGTCGCTATTTTTATAACGCAGTAGTGCCTCGGCGCCAACTATGGCGTTCGACGTAGGCTCAAACTGAGGTTGGTACACCATTGAAAACTGTTTACCATCTAATGCTACTTTAAGCTGTTTTTCGACTTCTAAACGGGCTAATGCCTGCTCTTTCATCTTCGCGGTAAAGTACTGATATTGATTGCGACCAGAAGATTTCGCTAAATACATGGCTTCATCTGCGTGCTGCAAGAGTATTTCTGAGCTGATCCCATCTGCAGGGTAAACGGCAATACCGATGCTCGCAGAAACCGAAATAGAATGGGTAGATACATCAAACTCGTTTTGAACCTGACTAATGATACGCTTTGCAATATCATCAATTTCGTCAATGTGAGAGGCCGATATTAAGGCTACAAATTCATCACCGCCAATTCTCGCCAACATATCTGTGTCGCGTATACATTGTTGTAGTCGCTTAGTAACCTGCTTAAGGAGCAAGTCACCCACCTTATGACCTAAGTTGTCGTTAACCGGCTTAAAGTTATCTAAGTCAACAAAGAGTACACCGCATAATTGCTTGCTGCGCTTCGCCCCACTAATCATGAGTTCAAGGCGTTCAAGTAACACGGTTCTATTGGGTAGCCCTGTCAGCTCATCATGGGTAGCGAGATATTCAATGTGGCGCTGCATATTTTTTATCTCATCAATATTGCTGTAGGCCGCAACATAATTAACAATGTCACCATTTGCGTCTTTTACCGCATTATATGAAAGCCACATTTTCACATGACTACCATCTTTCACTTTGTTAATGACTTCGCCTTGCCAAAACCCTCTCTCTGTCAACGACGCATCCATTGCTGCAAAAAAGTCTTTTGAATGCTCACCCGACTCTAACAGCTCTGGTTTTTTGCCAATCAACTCCTGCTGAGAAAAGCCTGTTAATTCAGCAAATGTCTCGTTAGTGGTAAGAATGCGCTGATTGGCATCAGTAACAAGAATAGCTTCACTGGTACGCTCAAATATCTTGCCAGCTAAACGCAATTGTTCATTGGCATGTAGCTCTTTTGAAATATCTGTTGCTTGGGTACAAATTGACTTTATGGTGCCTTCGGCATCAAAAATAGGGAATCGCACACTTTTGATAATAACTTTACCGGCCCGCAAGGTGAACTCATCAAGGGTTTCTACCGGTGACAAAGTACGCATTGTATCTAAGTCTTTTTCACGGAACTGACGGGCAGTATCACGCTCAAAAATTTGAAGATCAGTTTTGCCAATCACATCTTGCGCGGTTACGCCAAAGACTTCTTCAAACCGAGCGTTCACAAACTCATATCGACCCGCATTATCTTTAAGTGCAATTAACGCCAATGAGTTATTCATAATAGATAAAAGCTGCTCTTGGCTTTTTTCAATTCGTTCGTGGGCAATGACCAATTCTGAGTTATCAATAATAACTAGAACAGCCCCAGTGATGCGCTCTCGACTGTTTAGAATTGGCGTAATGAATACATTGTAAGTTTCTTGGCTTGATGGCTTGATCACCATGCTCGTATTTACCCCATTACGCAGGGTTTTACTTAAGCGCTTTTCAATGTCTTCAAAATAGTCGGGGAAATTAAGCGAGTACATCGGCTTTTTAAACGAGCCATTATTTAAATGAAAACGGCGATTGGCTGCGTCATTGGTTCGACTTAAGCAGGTATCGGTATCAAAGACCAAGATTGGAAAATCTAACGTGTTGTAAACGCTCATCAACTCACTGTTTATCGCACCTAAATCAGCAGACTTACGCATGCTTTCTTCGTTAACGCTAATCAGTTCTTCATTGGTAGCTTGAAGCTCCTCGTTGGTAGCTTCCAGTTCTTCGTTATTCGCTTGTAGCTCTTCATTAGCGGCCTGCACTTCTTCATTTAGTGCCTGCATTTCTTCTGCAGAGGCAGCCATTTCTTCGGTAAGTGTCTGTAGTTGCTCTCGGGCCGCAATCAGCTCAGCAACATCAGCTTCATTGGTTGCCACCGCGTCTTTAGGCTCAGCATCAATGATGGCCTCGTCTTCGTAAAAATTAACCAAGTAGTGCTGAGGATTTTGGTTCTCTAGCGGCAGTACCCGTAATTTCCATAATTGACTGTCATCGTCACCTAGTCGCTTAGCGCGGCTTGTCGCTATTTCACCAGTACGACTTGCCTTATTAACGCAAGAAATTAAGTCTGCGGCAAAAGGCGCAGCAATCAGTTTCGATAAGTTAAGGTCGGGCACCCCAGATGGAAAAGTAATAAAGCGCTGTAAGTTGCCATGAGAGTGCAAAATGGCAAATCTCTCGCTTATTAGTAAACTTGGGCCAAAACTATTCAGCACCGAACGGGTAAAGATATTTTCGTAGCTATTAGTGATAGCCGTTTTCGTTTTGGTGATATCTACATGGCTTTTTAACATTTTCGGCAGTGCAGGAGGTTTAGATGCCTCGCTCACTTTAAAAATTCTACTGCGCCTATCAAGGGCAACAAACATATCTTCTGTCGAGCCAATCGATTCAGACTTACCTAGAAAGAGAATACCTTCTTTGGTTAACGAATAACGAAACAGTGATAGAACCCGCTGCTGCAAATCGCTGTTAAAGTAGATAAGTACATTTCTAAACGACACCATATCAAGGTGTAAGAACGGCGGATCCCGCGTGATATCCTGACGCGAAAAAGTAATTACATCGCGCAGCAATTTTTGCGGGTAATACGCATTGTCTGCATATCGAAAGTATTTATCGGTTAAATCCGATGAAAGGCTTGCAATAGCTTGAACAGAATAGGCACCTTTACGAGCAACTGAGAGTGCATGTTCGTCGATATCAGTCGCAAATACCTGCAAGTTGGCATCAATACCCTGTTTTTCAATGGCTTCAAGAAACAAGATGGCTAATGAATATGCCTCTTCTCCAGTGGCACATCCTGCTACCCATAAACGAATAGCATCGCCGCTGTTTTTGTTTTCTACAATACTCTCAATATGTGTCTTGATAGCCTTAAATGCAGTGCTGTCTCTGAAGAAGTCTGTAACTGAAATTAAAAGCTCTTTTGACAACGCAATAACTTCATCGGCGTTATTATCTAAATAAGCCAGATAAGACGGCAAATCTTCAGTTTGTGTGGCAATTAAACGGCGATTCACTCTGCGAAGTAAGGTCGACTGTTTATAGAAACTGAAGTCAATTTTAGTCGCAACCCTTATTTTTCCGTACAGTTCGCTCATCAGCTCACTGCGGCTATCTTCTTGCACCGCTAAAAAATTACGGGCAATATTTTGCGTAATATGTGCAATTTCTTGACCCATTTCTTGGGGTTCAAGAATTGAGTCCACAGCCACATTATCAAGAGCCGCTTTGGGCATGCCATCATATTTTGCTGATGCAGGGTCTTGTACAAAAGCAAACCCGCCGACGCCTTTAATAGCCTTAAGCCCTCTGGCACCATCACCGCCAGTACCCGATAAGACAACGCCAATCGCATGATCGCCAATTTCATCGGCTAACGATTCGAACAAGAGATTAACAGAGGGCTTAGGCGATAGTTCATCTGGTGATTTATCGAGGTGTAAATACCCCTCTTTATATTTGAGGTGGTAACCCGGTGGGCCTACATAAATGGTGTTCGCTTTAATTTTGCAATGCGGTGTAGCCTCAATGACAGGGTATTCCGTTTCTCGCGCCAATATTTCCGTCATTTGGCTTTTATGAGTAGGAGATAAATGCTGAGCAATAATAAAAGACGCATTAATGGCTTTTGGTAATTCGCTTACCAGGTTAATTAACGCTTCTATTCCACCCGCTGAAGAGCCAACGCCAACAATAAAAGGAGCTATCTCAGGTTTAGTCACCCGCGATGACGGTAAAGATTCCATACTACATTTAGCTCCATTTGAGTTAACTGAATGCCAATGCGAACATTCAGTATTTGCGGCATCTTCACCGCATCTAATATGCTTACTATACCAGTAATCAGCACTTCATAAGTATACTAAAGTCTACTATTATTACGTTAAATAAAACGTGTTATGCGCCTAAAAGGTTCAATATTCCCCATGTTGATGCTGAAAAACAACGAAAGAATTAGGGTAACTCACTGGTATTAGATGACTAATTTATCAGTATTATTTGGTAACTATTTCATCACCCTAAATATAGTTTCGATATCGAGGCGCTAAACAGGAAGATATTAGTGAAGTGGAGCAGCAAAGAAGCTTGAAAGTAATGGGTAAATGCATATCTATTGATAGGCGAATTGCTTGAGGAATTAATACGTGAACGACGAAAGGGATTGGACAGAGTGAAGCCATATCGATACCGATATGGCTAACAGGCAAGCAAAGGTTAAACGCCGACTTCCGCCATATTTCCTTTGCTTTCAAGCCAGATTTTTCTGTCGCCAGAACGTTTTTTGGCTAACAGCATGTCCATCAACTCTAGCATTTCTGCCGAGTCTTCTATCGTGAGTTGAACTAACCTACGGGTATTGGGATCCATAGTAGTTTCACGAAGCTGTAACGGGTTCATTTCACCTAGCCCTTTAAAGCGCTGAACGTTTACTTTACCGCGTTTTTTCTCTGCTTCTATACGATCCAATATGCCTTTTTTCTCGCCTTCATCCAGCGCATAGAAAACTTCTTTGCCCACATCGATACGAAATAAAGGTGGCATGGCCACATAAACATGGCCTTGGTCGACTAGCGTTCTAAAGTGCTTCACAAACAATGCACACAGCAAGGTAGCAATATGCAGTCCGTCGGAGTCGGCATCCGCTAATATACAAATTTTACCGTACCGTAAACCTGATAAATCGGTAGAATCTGGGTCGATACCTAACGCTACTGATATATCGTGAATTTCTTGTGATGCTAATACCTGTGAAGAGTCTACTTCCCAGCTATTAAGGATTTTACCGCGAAGGGGCATGATAGCTTGGAATTCTCGGTCTCTAGCTTGTTTGGCAGAACCACCTGCTGAATCACCTTCCACTAGAAAAAGCTCAGAGTAGGAAATGTCTTGAGACGAACAATCGGTTAATTTACCTGGCAGTGCTGGCCCTTGGGTGACCTTTTTACGCGCCACTTTTTTGTTTTGACGTAATCGGCGCTGTGCATTGTTGATACACATATCTGCCAAGGCTTCGGCCACTTCGGTATGTTGGTTTAACCACAAGCTAAACGCGTCTTTTACCACGCCAGAGACAAAAGCAGATGCTTGGCGTGACGACAAGCGCTCTTTGGTTTGCCCTGCAAATTGTGGGTCTTGCATTTTGGTAGACAAAATATAAGCACATCGGTCCCAGATATCATCCGGTGACAGCTTCACCCCACGAGGCATTAAGTTTCTAAATTCACAAAACTCGCGCATAGACTCTAACAAGCCTTGGCGCATACCATTTACATGGGTACCGCCTTGGGCAGTAGGGATAAGGTTAACGTAACTTTCGGTGGTTAACTCACCGCCTTCAGGCAGCCACATTACCGCCCAATCAGCGCCTTCGGTGTTACCTTTAAAGCTACCTACAAAAGGGACATCAGTAGGAAGTGTTTCGTATTCTTGTACCGCTTGATACAAGTAATCTTGCAAACCATCTTCGTAGTACCATTCTTGTGAATCTTTGGCGATTTTATTGTCAAAACGAATACGTAAACCTGGGCTTAGTACGGCCTTTGCACGAAGATTATGAATAAGACGGCTGGCTGAGAATTTTGCTGAATCGAAGTATTGCGGATCGGGCCAAAAATGTACCCGGGTACCAGTGTTACGTTTGCCGCACGTATCTATTACCGCAAGTTCTTCAATTTTATCGCCATTGGCAAAGGCAATTTGATACACGTTACTGTCACGACGAATAGTGACTTCTACCCGTGTGGAGAGGGCGTTCACCACTGAAATGCCCACACCGTGTAACCCCCCAGAAAACGCATAGTTTTTGTTGGAGAATTTTCCCCCAGCATGTAGCTTACTTAAAATAAGTTCTACACCAGAGATTTTCTCTTCTGGGTGGATATCCACCGGCATACCACGGCCATCATCAATGACTTCAAGAGATTGGTCTTCATGCAAGATAACTTTAATGTTGGATGCATGACCTGCTAGGGCTTCATCCACACTGTTATCGATAACCTCTTGGCCCAAATGGTTGGGTCGTGTGGTATCGGTATACATGCCTGGGCGGCGCTTAACCGGGTCGAGACCGTTTAAGACTTCAATTGCATCAGAGTTATATTGATTTGACATAGTTATGGTTATTATTTAAGCCAGCAACAAGGGTTAACGTACGCAGAAGACAACTGCAACGCAAGATAAATTGATGTTACCAAGGCTAGCCTACCCTCGCAATGAAAAGGCGAAAGTCAGCAAGCTTGGTGGGTACGATATGAAGCTAATACGGCTAAAATTAATACTACAAGTAGTAACGCAACAACGAGAAACAAGATTTCGTTAACGGCTTCTAATCGTTAAGTAGAAAGTCGGCGATAGCAGGCAAGTGATTTTCAAAGCCAATAAAGCTGTGATCGCCGCCTTCTTCAACGACTAGCGTGCTCGATGCGTATTTGGTTTCTGCTAAACGATAATCTAAGGTTTCATCCTCAGTTTGCAGTAACACCTTGTACGCTGGTGCATGCTGCAATTCTTTAGCGTCTAATTTTTCTATCACTTCAATATCGCTTTCAACAATATGAAACACTTCACCCGTGTACGGGTTGGTATGTTCACCAATAAAACCTTGCAGTAATTCATAAGGTTTTACCGCAGGGTTTATCAATACGGCTTTGCCCGAGAATTTTTCAATTAAAAACGTAGATAAATAACCGCCCATAGAACTGCCAATAACACGCAGCCCATCTGTAATTAACGCGGGGGTACTTTCTATCAGTGCCAATAACTGGCTTTCTACTTGGCTCGGGTAATTCGAAAGCGCGGGAATATGCAAGGTTACATCAGGATGATGCTGCTCAAAATACGCTTTGGTGGCCTGCGCTTTTACAGACTTTGGTGAGCTTAAAAAGCCATGAAGATATAACACGTGTTTCATATTGTTTTTATTCTCTTTATGTCGCAGGTTAACGTTCCATCGTCGTGTAACCTAATGAGTTGATAACCGGGCTGTTCGTGACTTAACGCAAATTCAGATGCCATTTCCCACTGCCAACAGCTCGCAGGGCAGCCCATCACTGGTACAGGGTTATTTGTACCTAACGTGTAACGAAGGGGGGAATGTACATGGCCATGAATGATCGCCGCTAATGCAATGCCCTCCTCTACCCAGTGTAAAAACTCACCGGCGTTAGACAAGTCGTGTTTATCCATCCAACTTTCTGATGGCGAGGCATGGTGATGCATAGCCAGTAAATGATGGCGATGAGAATTTTCAGTTACCTGATTGCCTATAGCCTTGAGCTCTTGAGTATCTACTTGGCCTCTCGCCCCGTCAAAACGTGTGTCTAGGCCGTGAATTTGCCAATCGCCTAATTCAACAGGCTTACCAGCAACAAGATGGTAAGCAGATAACGTATCAAAGTGAGGGTTATTATCATGATTGCCCGCAATCACATAAACCGGTGTTGTGACGTGGTTTTCCATCAAGGTAGTAAAATGCTGATAGCTTGCTAAGGAATCATCGCCGCTAATATCACCGGTAACAATAACCGCGCTAATATTTTCGCCGTGCTTGAAAGCATCAATCAAAATTTGTTTTAAGCTGAGGTGAGGGTTAATTGCGCCGTAGCCTTGGCGAGTGGTATCACCAAATAAATGGCAGTCGCTAATATGCAGCAGGGTACTCACGCTAGCGAAGTTACCTTAGGACGCAGTTTGCGGCAAAAATCTAACCATTCAGCAAGAAAGATATTCACCATTTGCTTTTCATTGCGTTGGCGCATTTTCAAATTAGGGTATTCGTAGGAAGGTTGAAGTGCGCCCGTATTTTGGCTATTTATTACTTCGGCCATTCTGGCATCATGGTACAAACGCACCGTCATTGAAGGTGTTAAATAGCTGGGCATATCGTCGGACGTTTGTTTAAGGCTTAACGTACTGGTATATCGAGCAGACTCAATAATCTTAATTTCGTACGTAAGCGCGTCGCCCACGGTAAATACGTAGTTAAGTTCCTCTGTATCACAATCGGGCAGAATACGAAGAATGTGCGCGTAGTTTAACTCGCACAATGCCTGCATTGTGGGTAGATGAGGGACGTATTTTCTGTGGGTACGTTGTGTCACGATATCTTCCATTGCTCCATTAGCGTGGATTTGTTCATAAAGAACCATTGTAGCGCAATTACTGCGGCAGCGTTGTCTATATGGCCGTTTTCCAGCCATTCAAGGGCAGTTTGCTCAGCCACTCTATGTACTTTGATATCTTCCGACTCAGTCTCTAATCCGTGAATGCCATGTGCTTTTTCTGCATCGGTTTTTGCAATAAAAATATGAATACGCTCGGTCGTTCCCCCAGGGCTAGATAAATAACTCATTGCTTTGGTGAGATTTTCAAGCTCAATACCGGCCTCTTCCATCGACTCTCTGTGGCATACCTCTACTTCGGTTTCCCCTTCATCAATCATGCCCGCTATTATTTCTATCAGCCAAGGGGTTGAAGATGTCGCTAATGCCCCTATTCTAAACTGCTCAATAAGAACAAATTCATTCAAAATAGGATCGTAGGGCAATACGCCTACAGCATGACCGCGTTCAAATAGCTCTCGTTTCACTGTCCCGCTTTGGGAACCGTCGAAGCATTTGTGCGTAAACAGATATTCTTGCATGGTGAAAAAACCACGATAAACCGGTTTGACACTGGTAATTTCAACGTCGTTTGAGGTAAATGAAAGGATTTTCTTGCTCATTTGCAGACACTTTTGGTTCGAAACGATTTATCATGCATAGTACATAGACATACAACTTTTGTATACGCGCCCTAACCGCGGACGAAAGCATAAGAAGTAACACCGAATTTTCTGAGATAAATGTGTTTACTTGCCGATGAACGGGGTCGATCACATATTCTGTTACAGTTAAAGCAACACTGTTACGACTGTACTGTTTCGGTTTACGAATAAAATTTATACACTTCACATATTATTTATAATTATTAGCAGTCACTTAGACTCATCTAGACATAACAGGAAGACGTAAGCATGAATCGAAAACTTCTGTCGCTGGCAATCGGTTTCTCAGTAACAACCGGTGCCCTTGCCGATGATCTGACGCAAGTGTATCAACAAGCACTAGCCAATGACCCTTTGGTAAATCAAGCGAAAGCGCAGCGTGACGCTGCATTTGAAGGGATCAGCATTAGTCGTGCAAACCTTCTACCTCAAATTTCTGGATCTATGTCGTACACCACCTCTACCACAGAGAGTGCGCAAACCGTCGGTACAAATGCCGAAAACCTTCAAGTTCTTACCTATGAAACCGATGCAGACTCTATTGATTACGGTATTTCGTTGTCTATGTCGTTGTACGACCACGCAAACTGGGTTGGCTTAGATCGTGCCGAAAAAGTAGCAGAACAAAGTGATGCGCAATTAGCCGCTAGCATGCAAGACCTAATTGTACGAACAGTGACTGCTTATTTCGATGTATTGCGTGCACGTGATAGCGTTGAATTTGTTAATGCAGAAAAACGTGCCATTGAACGCCAGTTAGAACAAACCCGTCAGCGCTTTGAAGTTGGCCTAACTGCTATTACCGATGTTCACGAAGCTCAAGCTAACTACGACAGCACAGTGGCCCAAGAGATTCAGGCTGAAAACCAGCTAGAATTTGCCCTTGAAGCACTACGGGTTATCACCGGTAAATACCACGACCGTTTGTTTGGCTTAGATAAAGAAACCTTCTCTGCCACTATGCCCGTGCCTGCAAAAGTCGATAACTGGTTAGAAACAGCGCAAGATAAAAACTTAGCATTGTTGGTTGACCGTTTAGCGATGGACATTGCCAAAGAAGATATTGCGGCAGCCCGCTCAGGCCACTTACCGACCCTTGATTTATCGGCAAGCCTTGGTCGCTCTAAAAATGACGTAGATTCTCAGTTAATTCAGTACGAGACGCCTTACCTTGATAGCCAGTCAATTGGCCTGTCAGTGTCAGTACCGATTTACTCTGGCCACCGTGTAAGCTCGCAAACTGACCAAGCGAAATACCTTTACGTTTCTGCCAGCCAAGCGGCTGAACAAACGTATCGTGAAACGGTTCAGTCTATTCGCAGCTCGTTTAATAACGTAAAAGCGTCAATATCTACCATTCGCGCCCTTGAACAGTCTGTGGTTTCTGCAAACAGTGCGTTAAAAGCAACTGAAGCGGGTTTTGATGTAGGTACGCGTACTATTGTGGATGTACTTGATAGCACCCGTAATTTGTTTGATGCACGCAACAATTTATCTGGCGCGCGCTACGACTTTATTCAATCGGTCGTTACCTTGAAGCAAGCTGCTGGAACGTTAACCGGCGAAGATGTGGCTATTATCAACCGCGGCTTAAAGCCAATGGAAGACGCTGAATAGCCATCGGCGATACAAACTGAATAAACCTGGCGCAACAGCCAGTGTGATTAAAGAAGGCGGCGTTAGCCGCCTTCTTTGTCAATAATGTAATATCTAAAGATAATGTCAGGCACGTTAAGCCGGCAATATGCGGTAATACAATTTTACTTGCAACAAGCACAATGCATCGTCCATGATGTTGCCCCTTTTTTATTATCCCTAAATAAGCCTATTTATCTTAAGTGATTGGCAGCGCTTATTTGTTTGTAATGTGAGCAAAGAAAAACATGCAAGCTTCTGAGTTACAAAGTCGATTTGAACGTATTCGCGCTAATAAATGGTTTGAAGCCTTTGTGGTTAGCGTTATTGTCATTTCAGCGTTATTAGTTGGCGCCAAAACCTATGAACTGCCTGCTGGGTTTGGCAGTGTTACCCTACTACTAGACTGGTTTATCAGCGCATTTTTCTTAACTGAAATTACTATTCGCTTTTTAGGTGAACGCCGAAAGCGAAACTTTTTCAAAAGTTTCTGGAATGTCTTCGATACCGTCATTGTTATTATCAGCCTTATACCCGCCGATGATACTGAACTTGCGTTGATAGCACGATTAGTTAGGGTATTTAGGGTGCTGCGGATGATCTCTATCATTCCTGAACTTCGCATACTCTTAGTCTCGCTGGTAAAAGCTTTGCCTCAACTGGGCTACGTAATGTTGCTCATGTTTATTATTTTCTACATATACGCCGCGGTCGGCAGCACTTTGTTTGGTGATATCAACCCTACGCTTTGGGGCGACATTACTATCTCATTGCTTACCCTATTTAGGGTGATGACATTTGAAGATTGGACCGATGTTATGTACGAAACCATGGAGGTTTATCCGCTAAGCTGGGTGTACTACTTAACCTTTATCTTCTTTACTGCGTTCGCCTTTTTGAACATGGTGATTGGTATTGTGGTAAACGTGATGGAGCGTGAGAACGAAAAAGCCAGGGAAGAAAAGGAAGCACTGCTAAGAGCAGAATTAGAAGCTGAAGGCCATAGTGAACCTACATTACAAGACGTAATGGCAGAGCTCACGGCGATTAAGGCCAAACTCGAAGAACCAAACCCAAAAAAATAACCAACAGTAATAACTAACAGCCAATAAAAAAGCGCCAAGGGAAGATATCACCTAGGCGCTTTTTTCGTTTGTATTAACTTAGCTATCGGTTTAGTAACCTATTTAGCTGTCAGTTTGCTTACTCGCTTTAAGGTACCAAACACCCTTTTATAATCCGTAGCGCGTTTTAAGCGTTTCTATACGCTCAAGCGATACTTCTTTTTCAAACTCTCTGCTTGCTAGGCGTCGCTTAGCTAACGCACTTTTATCCATCTGCAATAACAGCTCTACGTGATTCAGGTACACCTCATCATTTAAAATAGGTCGAGTTGCAATATCTGAATACAGGTTAAGCGCAGCTTCTTTATCGCCTTTGGCAATCAGTATTTGCGCCAACGTATCTACAGAGTCTGCATTTTCAGGTTGTAAAGATACGGCCTTTTTCGCCATGGTTTCAGCTTTATCTAGGTTTCCATTTTGATAACTTAAAAACGCTAAGTTATTCAACACCACAAAATTATCAGGGGTTTTAGTCAAAATAGTTTCATAGGTCGCTATGGCTGTTTGTTTATCGCTACCAATTTGGCGTTCGGCTAATAGCATGGCACTGCGCACATCGTTTGGCGTGTTCTGCACATGCTTTTCAAGAAATGAAAAGGCTTCGGCTTGTTTACCTGTCATTTCAAGAATGGCTACCATCAGCAAGGCCATGTCTGAATTTGGCGTAGCTTCATAAGCCACCTCTGCATGCTCCAATGCTTCTTCTGGTTGCTTATCGATAACATACAGTCGTGCGAGAATACCGCGAACGAATGGCAGTGCTTGCACCTCATCAGAGGTACTATTGATAATCTCCCATGCCGGTTTACTTTGCCCCATCATGGCGTGGAAATACGCTTTTAAAAGGCTAATCTGGGCATCAGGACGTTTCGCTAATACTTTTTCAGTAAGCGCTAAACCGTCGCGGTAGTTATTCTGAGAATCAAGGATAAGCAGCATGCCCAATACCGCATTTTTATCTTGCGGATAAAACTCAACCCAACGTTCAAACAAGGCTTTGGCTTTTTCAACTTCGTTTGCACGAATTAGGCCCTGACCCTTTAAATTCCAAAACGCCATTGGGGTGCTTGCATCACCTTCAACAGAGGCTAACAAGCTATTATTCTTGGCTATTTCGCCCATTCGCGAATAAATACGGGCTAATAATAAGCGCAAATCGATATCAGCTGATTGCGTTGCAAGTTGCTTCTCTAAGTAATCAACCACTACCCCATCATTATTTTCGCGCGCTTCTAGGGCATACCACATGGTCAACGCTTGCACGTCAGACGGGTTATCTTTTATATGAGACTTAACAAGCGTTACAGCGTCAGCAAACTGCTTTTGCGCAATCAGCAACTTCACTTTGGCATAAGCCACTTCTTTATCGGCACCCTCTAGCTTCTGAGCGCTATTTAGTAAGTCGGTTGCCGTCGTGAAGTCTTCCTCAACAATCGCAATGCTGGCTAAGTACACCAGCGGCAAGGCCTCGGTTGGCGCTTGGTCACGCCATTCGCTGGCAGCTACTTTAGCTTTATCAAGCTCACCAGTCGCGATGTATGCGCGCAGTAAGGTATTTTGAGAAGCTGTTGATTCTGGCGCACGTTGAACCGCTTCTTCAATATTAACCAAACCGGTCACATCGTTTAGTGAAAGTTGCAGTACGCCTAAACGAGCAAGATCTTCTGGCGAGGTATCAACAACCGCTTCGGTTTTTTCTACCATTTGCTTGGCACCAAGCACGTTACCTTCACGAAGTAATTGATACCCCGCTTTTGAAAATAACGCTGCGTCTGTGGTCGCGCCGCCTTCCACTCGGTTTAACACGGCAAGGGCTTCATCATTTTCACCCAGTTGTAACATGCTGTCTGCCAGCATTCTTAAGCCTGGGTGATTTTCAGGTAACCGTGATGCCACCATAGTCAGGTGTCGTTGGGCAGCTTCAAAATCTTGAATTTGATACGCGCTGAAACCGGCAACCAATCGCACCACTTGATCGTTACGACCGTTTTGTACTGCTGTCTCTAAATGCGCTAACGCTTTTGCATGATTACCATTGGCCGATTCAATGATGCCTTTAAACGTATTCAACAATGGGTGTGCTTCATTCAGCGTTAACAGCTCATCCACCACCGGCTCAGCACGTTCAAGATCACGCTGCTCTATGAGCAAAGCAGCGTAAGCGAACTTACTGGTTACGTCTTTTGGGTAGGCTTTGGTGTAATCTTCATAAACACCAATGGCTTCTGATTGTTTTTGCTCTAGCAAGTAAAGGCGGGCAAGCTGCAGTAAAACATCTTTATTGCTTGGCGCTTGTTCTCGCAGTGCTTCAGTGGCGCTAAGTGCCTGTGTATAATCTTCAGAGAGTACATACTGGTAGCTTTCAATTAAGCCCTTATACACAGACTGTGTATCGAGGGTTAGTAAATCGTCTAGTAGCGCTTCTGCTTCTGCGAGCTTTTCTAGCTGCACTAAGGCTTGTAGTTTATAAAAACCGACTTCGGCAGATTCGACGGTAGTCATCCCTTCTGCTCGGTAATCCACGTCGCCTAAAGCGTTTTCAGCACCTGACTGTTGATAAGCAACAGAAAGTAAGGGAATCACTTCACTGGCTGGATGTCCAAGCTCTAGTGCTTTATTTAATTCTTTCTCAGCTGACACATAATTATCATTTTGAAGATACAGTCGACCTAATTCAAAACGAGGTACTGCAGCATTGGGATCCATCTGAATGGCATTTTTGTATTCAACGATTGCGGCAGCATTATTTTGATTTTGTACATAAGCACGAGCATCTTCTAGGTGAGCATCTATCGATTTGTCACCACATCCTGTCAAAAGACTGCTCAAAAGCAGAACTGCAATGGAAGATCGCTTAAAAATTTGCTGTGGGTATTTCTTATTCATTGTCGTTCCTTTGCCCTACATCATTTGAATTTCGAGGTATACCCGAAGTTTACACCATCAATTGTGCATTTTTTCGTCATTATTGTGCAATTTCGTGGCAACCTGACCATTATTCGAATATAATAACGTTTTTTGCAATACCGCGAGCACACTCCGACGTTTGAAGGCGTCCTACAGTATGCCGCACCCTCCTTACTTAAAGCATCAGGACCCTTAATGACAACAACTGTCGACATGACATTTAAAGATCTAAAACTACCAGAACCTATCTTACAAGCCCTTGAAAAAGTTGGCTACGAGAAACCGTCACCTATTCAAGCCGAGAGTATTCCATTACTGCTTGAAGGTCACGACTTACTCGGTCAGGCCCAGACAGGGACAGGAAAAACCGCAGCGTTTGCCCTTCCAATGTTGGCAAATATCGATCCTGAGCAACGTAAGCCGCAATTACTGGTACTAGCACCTACTCGCGAATTGGCGATTCAGGTAGCAGAAGCGTTCCAAGTGTACGCTAGTTTCAGCCATAAAATTAAAGTACTGCCTGTTTACGGCGGTCAATCTTACGACAACCAAATTCGCCAGCTTAAGCGCGGCGTTCAAGTTGTAGTAGGTACACCAGGTCGTGTTATTGACCATATTAAACGTAAAACGTTGGATTTAAGTGAACTTAAATTCCTCGTACTTGATGAAGCCGACGAAATGCTGCGCATGGGCTTTATTGATGACGTTGAGCTTATTTTGAGCCACGCGCCAGCTGAACGCCAAACGGCGTTGTTCTCGGCAACTATGCCTGGTCCAATCAAGAAGATTACTCAGCGTTATCTTAAAGATCCTAAGCACGTAAAAATTGCGTCTAAGGTAAGTACTGCAAGTACTATTCGTCAACGTTACTGCCAAGTAGCGCCTCATCATAAGCTTGAGGCACTTACGCGTATCATGGAAGTAGAGCGTTTTGACGGCATGATTATTTTCGTGCGTACTAAGACAGCTACTGTTGAACTTGCTGATAAACTTTCTGCACGTGGATACGATGTTGAACCGCTAAATGGTGACATTCCTCAGAACGCTCGTGAGCGTACTGTTGATAAACTTAAGCAAGGTAACATTGATATCTTAGTAGCAACTGACGTTGTTGCACGTGGTCTTGATGTTGAACGTGTTAGCCACGTTATCAACTACGACGTACCTTACGATAGTGAATCTTATGTTCACCGTATTGGTCGTACAGGCCGTGCAGGTCGTACTGGTGATGCAATCCTTTTCATCTCTCATCGTGAAAAGCGTATGCTTTTCTCTATCGAGAAAACGACTAAGCAGCCAATTGAAGCAATGCCAATTCCTTCAATTAGTGAAATCAACGAAACCCGTTTAAGCCGTTTCAAGCAATCTGTTATTGAAGCTACGCAAGATGACAGCATTGAAACACTTATTCCATTAGTTGAGATGATTAAAGAAGAAGCTGAAGCTTCTCCTGAAGTGCTAATGGCAGCATTGCTTAAGATTGCACAAGGTGATGAGCCGCTTATCTTAAAAGAAAGCGACCGCCCTGACCTTCACAGCAAGCCACCTCGTGACAGCCGTGAACCTCGTGGCGACCGCAGAGATGGTGGCCGTGACGGTCGTGAACGTAAGCCTAGAGCACCTCGCACTGGTCGTAAGCCAGAAGCAGGTATGCAGCGCTTCCGTATCGACGTAGGTCATACACACGGTGCTAAGCCGGGTAATATCGTTGGCGCTATCGCAAACGAAGGTAACATGGATTCTAAGCACATTGGTGCTATCGAAATTTATGATAACTTCAGTACTGTTGATTTGCCTGAAGGCATGCCAAAAGAGACTAAAGACAAGCTTCAAGGTACTCGCGTAGCGGGTCAGCGTTTGTCTATTCGCGAATGGTCAGACACACCACCAGCAAAGCGTGAACGAGGCGACAACCGCGGTGAAAACCGCAGCCGTGATAATCGTGCACGTCGCAAGTCGTAAGAACGAAAAACAAATAAATTTCGCCTTTATATAACATTAGTGAATATAAAGGCTGATTTCGTTGTTTATAAATAAAAAGAATTAGCGCAAAATAGCGTTAGTTCTTTTTTTTTATGTGCCCCTTAATGGATTACTTTCCCCTATTTTTAGATGCTCGCTCTCTTCGCTGTTTAATTGTTGGCGCTGGAGAAGTCGCTGCCCGCAAACTTGAGCTCATCATGAAGACTCCTGCCCACATCACTGTGGTGGCGCCGTGGGCTTGTGACACGGTAAAACGTTTGGCTAAAAACGAGAAAGTAACCCTTATTGAGCGGGAGTTTATCGATAGCGATTTAGCCGATAAAGACATGGTTTTTATTGCCACTGATAAATCTGAAACCAATCAAGCCATTCACGATTTAGCTCGCGAACAAAAAGTGCTTGTGAATGTGGTAGATAACACCCCACTTTGCCAATTCATTACCCCTTCTATTGTAGATCGCTCACCCATTATTATTGCCATGAGTAGCGGCGGCGTAGCGCCCGTACTATTACGCTATTTACGCCAAAAACTGGAAACTGTGCTGCCTGCTAACTTGAGTAAGCTTGGTGCGTTTTCAGAAAAATTCAGAGAAAAAGTAAAGCAAACCTTAAATGGTGTTACTGCAAGGCGTTACTTTTGGGAAGACGTGTTAGATGGCGACATAGCTGAAATGGTCGAAAAAGGCCAAGACAGCAAAGCCGATGCAGCCTTTGAAACCGCCCTAACGGCAGCGGCTGAAAACAACCAAGTTCAAGGTCAGGTCTACCTTGTTGGTGCAGGCCCTGGCGACCCTGATTTGTTGACGTTTCGTGCACTAAGGCTAATGCAAAAAGCTGATGTAGTGGTTTACGATAGATTAGTTTCACCGCAGATTTTAGAACTCGTTCGCCGAGATGCCGAAAAAATTTACGTGGGTAAAGCAAAGAGCAACCATAGCTTGCCACAAGATGATATTAACCAGCTTATGGTTGATGAGGCGAAAAAAGGCAATCGAGTGGTACGCTTAAAAGGCGGAGATCCATTCATATTTGGTCGTGGCGGGGAAGAAATTCAAACCCTTATTCAGCACGGTATTGAGTTCCAAGTAGTGCCCGGTATTACTGCGGCGAATGGCGCATCAAGTTATGCAGGTATTCCTTTAACCCATAGAGATCACGCCCAATCAGTGGTGTTTGCTACCGGCCATCTAAAAGACGATACTATCGATTTGAATTGGCAATCGTTAGCGCACGCCAATCAGACGATTGTGTTTTATATGGGGTTAACTGGCTTACCCATTATTTGTAAAAAGCTGATTGAAAATGGTCTTACCGCAGATACCCCCATTGCCTTGATTCAATCGGCTACCACCGAAAACCAAGTGGTGGTAACAGGCACGCTTAGTGATATTACGCAAAATCCTGCTACATCAGCGTTGAAGCCCCCGACGCTCATTATCGTAGGTACTGTAGTAAGTTTGCATAACCAGCTAAATTGGTTTGGTGACTAACTTACCCTTGTGAGCACGCTTTGGTTTTAACTAATTTGTTGCAATTTACCCCTGCGTACGCATACTGAATTAATCAGCTAAGCGGCATGTCGGCATTTATACATTGGTAATCACACCAAAGCGAAGGTTTCAAGTTTTAGGGTATGTAAGCCATCTTTGCAGGCAAACGGCGATGTTTGCCATGGGCTTGCCTACTCGGTTGTTTAAGTCGCTAGCGCTTTGGTTAGCGCTGCCGCTTAGGATCGCACTGTTTCTTCTTTGTTTTACCCCTGTCGCTACTTACGCGTCGCAACTCACTTTCAACAAAACCGTGACGCCTGATGATATTCAGTTTAAATATCGATGGCTAGATAACGAAGGTACTGAGCAAACCATTGCATTCTCTTTGCCCAATAGCGCATTAAAGGTAGCGCCTACCACACAGGCCAACTATAAACCTGAAATAGCCCAGCGTTATGTTACTGTGTCGTTATTGAAAGAAGCGAAGAAAGTCGACCCACGCGAAGCCGTTGTGTCAGTTACCCATGAAAATGACGCCATTAATATTAAGGTTAAATCAACCAAGCCGAATAAAGCTGACCAGATATTATCTCAACTAAAAGACGTGCAGCGAACAGCTTATACTGACTACCTTGATAAGCATTATTACACCCGATTCACCACGCTTTTTAACCAGCAAGCAGTAAAGCCGGACCACCTTCGCTACGTTGCTCAAACCTTTGAATCACTTAGGCCTATCTCGGAAGCGTTTTACGACAAAATAGATCGTATCGAAAATAACCGCGCTTATTTACAATTGATGACTAGCTGGGTACAAAGTATTCCTTACGATTCCCTTGAAGACAGAGTCGCCAGTAATGGTTCTGGTTTTGCACCTCCGTTAGGGTTACTGATGCAAAACAGGGGCGACTGCGACAGTAAGGCGGTGCTAACGGGCGCTTTGGTACGTGCCTTTCTTCCTTCTACCAGCATCATTATGGTCTTTCTTCCCCATCATGCGTTATTGGGAGTCGCGATAAATGCCATTTCCGAAGACGAGAAGTTAGAAGTTGAGGGTAAGACTTACGTGCTTTTTGACCCAACCGGCCCAGCACTTATCCCCTTTGGCGACATTTCAGAAGATACGAAACGCTACATTTCTACTGGCCGCTATCAAGTGGAGCATATTGACTAATAGTGCTCTAACAATATTAACCCTTTTTGCGCTTTATCGTAAACATTACCGCTATAAACACAGGCTTTGATGTTGATAGCTATAAAGTGGGCTTATTGAAATAATCTAACGCTTTAGCATCATCCATTTTCTGAGCGAAGTTAATTCCCAACTGCCGCAACTGCGGATCATACCGATAACGGCTTAACGCCTCTTTTAACTGTCGTAAGGCTTTGTCAGTTTGCCCTAAGCTATCTAAAGCTAGAAAGTAGACGTAAATGTATTGCACATTGTCGGGAGCTAATTTAACAGCTTTCCTAAATGCTTCTATTGAATCTAATTTTCTTTGCGAACGAATTAAGTACATGCCACGAGCATAATATAATACAGCTGAGCTAGGGTTAGCTTTCAGCCCTGCATTAAGTGTTAGTTCTTCGTCTTTAGCTAGCGCTGCTTGACGATAAACATCAGCTAAGTTGACATAATTAGGTACATAGTAAGGGTCTACTTCGATACCATGTTGCAAGCTATTCAACGCCTCTTGTATACGTCCAATTCGTAAATAAACCATACTCTGATTAAGCGCTGACTCGCCGCGCCACATAGACACTTCGTTAGACATCAATAATAGCGCCAATGCTTTTTTAAAAGAAGCTTGGTAGTTCAATCTAGCATCCAGTAAATGATTAGCAGCCCCAAGACGTACCGCCTTAAAGCGATCATCCAATAACGTTTGATAAGATTTCAACCGCTCAGGAATAGGCAACAAGTTTCCAATTCCAGCTACCGCCAAACGAATAAGTTCATGTTCTGAATGCACCCAGCCTTTAATATCGTCATCAGAGAGTTGCTCAACACTGTAAGGCAGCATCGCGATTGCGCTAGCGCGTACAATAATACTAAGTTTATTATTGTCAATTAGCGCGAAGTGTTGGGCAATCGGTAAAGTACCATTATGCATTAAAGCGACAAAATCATCTGGTATCGACTTAGGGGGGGCAATGCCTTCGCGACGCTTATTTATAATATCTGCAGACCAGCTGGAAGATTGTGATGTATGACAACTATTACACACATTTGGTGTTTCGAACTTAGTGCTTAACTCAGGCTGCGGCACTTTAAAACTATGATCTCTACGAGCATCAACTCCCATAAAAGTTGTTTGTGGCATATGACAGCTTACGCATTGCCCTGCGGATGAATTTAGGTCGTGGCGAATGTGAGATTGTTTCTGATATACCTCGCTGTTGTGGCATTGTAAACATAACCCGTTACCCTGAACTTTTATTTTCATTGTATGTTTGTCGTGGCAATCTAAGCAATTCACGCCCGCGGTATACATTTTACTTTGTAGGAATGAGCCATAAACATAGACCTCTTCTTTGACTTGCCCATCTGCGTGATACATCGTCGGCGTCAACAGCGAGGGCACAAACTGGTCTAAAAAGGCAGCATTCGGATCTATGCCATCAGTGATGGGGGTGCGTAATGAATGGCATGCGAAGCAGGTTTCCATGAAACGATTGTCTCTAGGCTCTCCATGCCATGAAGCAATTTTATCCCCGTCGTCCAGTAACCACTCCCCCAAAGCTTTTTGATCATCTGATGATAGAGGAAATTGACCAGTTGAGAGCTTATGTGAAGAGCTATTTTTGGATAAAGACGAAGGTGATACGGCGGTTTCGGTGTGATTATTCATTTTACCGTGACAAGACTGACACCCCACATTGATGTTGTGCCACCTAGTATCGAACTGATTCGTTTCAACAGAATAGTTGCGGGTTAAACCATCTGAATGACAATCTGCGCACATACCGTTCCAATTTTGCAACGGTTGACGCCAATGCAAGCGGTCTGCGGGTTGAATATCTTCCTGAGAATTCAGGGGGTACCACTGTTGGCCTCCTTCTGATTCAGGCCGAGAGTCCCACGCAAAAGGGAATACTTGAAGCTTTCCGTCACCAACTTCGATCAAGTATTGTTGTAAGGGATAGTGCCCAAAAGTATATTTTACTGGGTAATCCGTTGTGTTTTCGGCTTCTGTAAAATTTATCCAGAACTCTTCGCCTTTTTGGTAGAAGCGCGCCACCTGCGTATAGTGTTCTGCTTCTACACCCGAAAAATCACCCAATACTGTCTTTGATACTGCCACATCCATGGCTTTCGCATGATCAGATTCTTGCCAGTTGGAAACCGCTTTCTGATGACAACTGACACAGTTTGTATTTCCCATTACCTTAAAAGGTAAAATTAAAAATAGACTCGCCATTAGTAGGCTAGTAAACGTTAAATACTTCATTAAAATTTCACTAAAATACCATATCCGACATCTTACTTACTCAAGGCCAATATTTAGATTAATTTTAAAAAAACTTACGACCCAACCTTATCCTAGCCTCTTCAGCAATCAGCTTATCGACTATGAAACGTATGGCCCCCGCTACAATGTGGGTGTGAGAGGTAAGTTCTAAGAAAATAGAAACGGTGTCGCGCTGCTTAATACAACGCAAAAATAAGGGTTATTCTACGCTTATCAATAATTTTGCCTTGGGGGAAAATTCCCCCAAGGCAAACCATTATTAGCAAGCTACAACACTAAAGATTCTCTTCTGCAAAGCTGGCTAAACGGCTTCGCACTACCCCATCTAGGTTCAGTGTTGCACTGCCGGAGAAGTCTTTGAACTTCTCTACCAAGTAAGTAAGCCCTGAAGTTACGGCACTTAAGTAATTACTGTCGATTTGGGCCAAGTTTCCGCCCACAATAATTTTGGTACCTTCACCGCATCGGGTGATAATAGTTTTAAGCTGTGACGCAGTTAAGTTCTGAGATTCATCCAAAATAACAATAGAATTTTGAATGCTTCGCCCGCGCATAAAGTTAACCGACTTATACTGAATATTGGCTTTTTCCATGATGTAATTCATAGAGCCTTTCACATTTTCGTCGTGCTTATGTAGCACCTCTAATGAGTCTGTGATGGCCGCCAACCACGGCAACATTTTCTCTTCTTCCGTGCCCGGCAAGAAGCCTATCGATTCGGCTATTTCTGGCGTGCTACGTGTCACGATTATCTTATCGTACATGTTACGCTCTACCACCATTTCAAGGGCGGCGGCTAGGGCCAAGAGGGTTTTACCGCTACCGGCAGGACCGGTAAGGATCACTAAGTCGATGTGTGGGTCGAGTAGCGCATGAAGCGCCATGGCTTGACCAATATTCTTTGGCGTTATTCCCCACGCATGACGGCCCATTAAGCGCTCATAGCCTAAATCAAGCACCTCAAGAGAGTCGCCGTTAATAGCTTCAACCAGTCCAGCAAACTCGTTGCTTTCATCGAGTAAAAACTCGTTTATGTAAGCTTCTGGTAGCATGGCTTTGGGAATGGTATGAATGGTATCGCGACCTTCAGTGCGACTGTCTACACTTTTCACCTTGTCCCAGAAGTTGCCCTCAAAGCGATGGAAACCCCGAGAGAGATATTTAATATCACTAATAAGTTGGTCGGTGCGATAATCTTCAACATGCGCAAGACCTGCGCCTTTCGCTTTAAGGCGCATGTTGAGGTCTTTAGTGACTAACACCACTTGTTGCGGTGCATTCGCTTTTTGTAAATGCAACGCCACATTAATGATGCGGTTGTCGTTCTCATTACTGGTGAACACTTGCTGCGATTGCGCCATGCTCAAATCAGTATAAATAGACAAAGAACCTGTCGGCGCTGTTTCACCTGCGCCCATTCCAACCATAGACACACCGGCCACCATATTTTCAGGTGACGCATCGTGCAGTAAGTCTTCCATTGCACGAATAGATACTCGCGCATCTCGGGCAACGTCTTTCTTACTGTCTTTGATGTAATCTAGTTCTTCAAGCACGGTCATTGGTACAACGACATCGTGTTCTTTAAAGGAGAGAAATGCGTGAGGTTCGTGCAGCAGAATATTGGTATCGAGGACGTATATTTTTGTATCAGTGGAATTTTTTCTTGGCATCCTTTACTCCGGTAAATAAGGCCAGGCACACACAACAAATTAGCGTGCTAGGAACAGTTCCGCTGAAGGAGGAGAAGTTGTCGCTCGAACAGGACTTCCACTCCTTGTCGCGTCGACCGAAAAGTGGCAGTAACCTAAACACCGCCACTTCACACGCTTGCCCAACAAACAATCACAAGCGCTAAATCCACCATAATCCAGATTTTCATTATTAGCACTGTTTTTCTGCTAAATATTTTTTCTTGTGTACCTACTCTCCTCCTCCAACCACACTGTTCAACCCAAGATTAAAACGCGCAAATGGGCTAGTATTAATGACTTATTAATACACAATGCGTACAATACCGCCCCCGCAAAAAAGGTTGGTGATTTATGAGTTCAGGAAATCCGTTTTCCATTGGTCAGCGTTGGTTAAGTAATTCTGAAACCGAATTAGGTTTAGGCGCTGTTATTAGTGTTGATTTTCGCTCAGTTGAGTTGTTTTTCCCTGCCACGGGAGAAGCGCGAATGTATACAAAGCAAGACGCACCATTGACCCGTTTGGTATTCGATATTGGCGAAACCGTGAAAAGCCAAGACGGCTGGCAAATGACTATCTCTGAAATTGAAGAAAGTCAGGGCGTTTGCATTTATTTCGGCATTCGCGAAGACACCAAAGCACAAGTTCGTCTTTCTGAAACCTTACTTGATCACCACATTCGATTAAACCAACCTGAAAGGCGATTGTTCAGCGAACAACTCGACCACCCTAAGTGGTTCGACTTGCGCCTAAACGCACTAAATCACCAATACGATTATTTACGCTCTAGCACACTTGGTTTAGCCGGCGCACGTATTTCCCTTATTCCCCACCAGCTGCATATTGCCTCTGAAGTGGGTAGCCGTCATGCGCCGCGTGTTTTACTTGCCGATGAAGTTGGCTTAGGTAAAACCATTGAAGCTGCGCTTATTATCCATCAGCAGCTTCGTACCGGTCGTGCGCAGCGAGTGCTAATTTTAGTGCCAGATTCATTGGTGCATCAGTGGCTGGTTGAAATGCTGCGCAGAATTAACCTGCCTTTCGCTATTTTTGACGAAAGTCGATGCGAAGCCTTAGATGATGACGGTGAAACTAACCCCTTTGATAACGACCAGTTAGTGCTATGTAGCATCGACTTTTTGAGTCAGAGCGAAAAGCGTCAGCAACAAATTCAAGCGGCATCGTGGGATTTAATGGTGGTTGATGAAGCCCATCACCTTGCGTGGTCTGCCGATGCGCCCTCTGCTGAGTACACTTGCGTAGAAGCGTTAGCCAATGAAACCCCAGGGGTATTGCTGCTTACTGCAACCCCTGACCAGCTAGGCCATGAAAGCCACTTTGCTCGCTTGCGTTTACTCGACCCTGCCCGCTTCCATAGCTACGAAGCCTTTTTAACCGAAGAGTCGCGTTACAGTCAGCTTGCAGACGCAGTAGCCCCTTTGCTTTCAGACACCACACCGGACGAAAAACAGCGCACTAAGCTAACCGACTTCGCCCCGGATGTGATGGAAAATACCGGCGATTTAGCACAGCCTGAAGCACGCAGAGAACTGGTGCATCAGCTTATCGATTGCCATGGTACTGGCAGAATGCTGTTTAGAAACCGCAGAGCCAACATTGAAGGCTTCCCTGACCGTGTACTACTTGGCTACCAACTTGAACTGCCAGAGGCGTATGAAAGTGCGGTAACCGGTGGTGATTTAACCCATGCGTTATACCCTGAGCGTATGCCTAGTGTAGTGAATAGCTGGATGGATGAAGATCCTCGCGTAGGCTGGTTACTTGATTTTATGCAATCGGTTAAACCCGAAAAGATATTACTGATTTGTGCCAGTGCGCGCACCGCACAAGAACTCGGTGAAGTCATTCGCACTCAAACCGGTGTTCGTCATAGCGTATTCCACGAAGGCATGAGCATTGTTGAGCGAGATAAAGCGGCTCACTATTTTTCAGACGAAGAAGACGGTGCGCAAATATTGCTGTGTAGTGAAATTGGCAGTGAAGGTCGTAACTTCCAGTTTGCCCATCACTTGGTGTTGTTCGATTTACCCGTTACACCAGATTTACTAGAGCAGCGAATTGGTCGCCTAGATCGTATCGGTCAAACTCAAACCGTTGAAATTCATGTACCTTATTTGAAAAACACGGCTCAGCACGTGTTGGTGGATTGGTATCATGAAGGGTTGAATGCATTTGAGAAAACCTGCCCTACTGGATCAGGCGTGTTTGACGACGTAAAAACCTTGTTGATTGGCGCGTGTTTGCACCCACACGACCTTCATACCCGTGATGAACTTATCAACTTAAGTACCACATTAAATAGCCAGCTAGTGGCACAGCTAGAAGCGGGTCGTGACCGTTTATTAGAGCTTAATGCATCGGGTGAAGGCCGTGTTGAACAGTTACTTGAAGACATCATATTGCTTGATAACTCGCAAGATTTGTCTCGCTTTATGGGCCGACTATTTGATGCTATTGGTGTTCAGCAAGAAGAAAAAGGCAGCGATTGCTTTATTCTAATGCCAACCGAATCTATGGTTAGCCAATTACCAGGCCTCGATCCTGAAGGCATGACGGTAACCTATAAACGCCGCGTGGCTACCACCTTGGAAAATGTTCAATTCTTAAGTTGGGATCACCCTCTTGTACATACCGCTATCGATTTAGTACTTAGTGATGTGCACGGTAAGAGCAGCATTGGCTTTATTGCCGACCCTGACCTTCCCAAAGGCGCTTACTGGTTAGAGGCACTATTTGTATTAGATGCTAATGCGCCTAAAGCGTTGCAACTTGGCCGCTTTTTACCGCAAACGCCCATGCGTATTTGTTTGGATGCGCAAGGCAAACAGGTAGATTTAACCTTTGACGTGAAGCGTAAGGTAAACCGAAAAATTTCGCATCAGCTTATAAAGGCACTGCATCAACCGCTTACTTTAGCAATTGAAAACAGTCGTAAACTGGCACATCAACAAGCGAATCAAAAACTGCATGATGCGCTGCAAGACATGCATAAAACGCTAAACAGTGAAATTCAGCGTTTAGTCGATTTACAAAAGCGAAACCCGTCAGTACGTGACAGTGAAATTGAATTTATTGAAAACCAAATGAGTGCCTTAGATAAAGTAATACAAGGCGCTGACGTACAGTTTGATGCATTACGTTTAGTGGTGAACAATCCTTAATGGCTAATCCTGCATTTGTATATAACCCGCCGCTACAGCCTTATTTAACTATTCTCTACCAAGATGATGACATCTTGGTAGCGAATAAGCCCAGTGGCTTATTAAGTGTGCCCGGTAAAGCAGAAGAACATAAAGACTCGCTTATAAGCAGAGTAAATACCGTGTTTCCTACGGCCACTGTGGTACATAGGCTTGATATGGCAACATCGGGCATTATGGTGATGGCGCTAAACAAAGAAAGCCATCGGCATATTTCAAAGCAATTTGAATTACGCCAAACCAAGAAGCGCTATTTCGCCCGTGTTTTTGGCAAGGTTAAAAGCAACCAAGGGGAAGTGAACTTACCCCTTATTTGTGATTGGCCTAATCGCCCGAAGCAAATGGTGGATTATGAGCGCGGCAAAAAAGCCCTGACCCATTATGAAGTGGTAGAGGTAACGTCTGACGAATCACATCAAGTGGTTAGTTCAAAAAATGATACTAGCTTCGGCACTAGCCCTGGCGTTAACTCCCCCATTAGCACCGTGGCAGGCGAGGAAAACGAAACCCTAGTAGCCTTATACCCAGTTACAGGGCGCTCTCACCAACTTCGCGTCCATATGCTTGAGTTAGGTCACCCTATCTTAGGCGATAGGCTTTATGCCCATGATGAAGCGCTAGGTATGGCTGAACGATTGCAGCTGCATGCAGAAAGCTTGAGCTTTGCACATCCTGCATCGCAAGATTGGTTAACGTTTCAAACGCCTATTCCGTTCACTGCTTATGCCCACTACACCCCCGCTCCACTGTCTATAGATTAAGACTTACGGGCGCTAATTAGTAACCTGCTACCCCCATTTTTTCATAAGCGGTAGACTCATAAAGCACTAAAATACTCTTGGTTCGAACTGAAGTTTTCACAGGTTTGGCCGATAATAAGAATGTTGAATGCTTTATTGGTACGCCATGTTACGTTTATCTCGTTTTCTTGTGGTGGGTTGCAGCTTATTATCTTTTTTGCTGTGTTCTGTGCCTTATGCGCAAGGGCAAAACTTGTATGAGGATATTACCCACGCTTTTTTACCCGATGACATTACTTATGTAATGGCTGGGGAAATCCGCGTGCCTATTTTTGAGAGCCCCTCAGCATTACCTATTTCACGCGGCGCGGCCATTATTTTAGCTGATGCCTCGCCTAGCGGCCTTTCCATTGGGGATGCACGTCACTTAGCCAGTTTACTTAATGCCAAAGGGTGGCATGCGGTGGTTAGCCCAGTTTCATCCACGCTAGAAGAAGACCCTGACCTTCCCGTTGATGAAGCCATTCACCCGAAAAGTGACAGTCGACTTCAGCGACAAAGTTACGTATCGTCCAGTCAGCATTTAACCATATTAATTAATGCGCTAAACACTCACCTTGAAAGTCATCAAGGGTTTAGAATGAACATTGCTTATGGTATGCAGGCTGCACAATTGCTGGATTTAGGTTCTAAAGGCATTATTCCCTCACCAGACACTTTAGTCGCCATCACCCCCTTTTGGCCGAATGCCGACATTAATCGCGGTGTACCTGAATTTATTGCCGGAACAGAATTTCCGGTATTAGATTTATCTATTAACGACACCAATACATGGGCGTCGCAAACAGAAACGAAACGAAAACAACTTGCCATCACCTCCCTCAAACTCCACTACAGACAACAGTCACTCTCAACCCATAATTCAACCTTTGGTCTAATGGACAATGAAAATAGCGCTAAAATTCAGTTAATTGCTGGCAGCGTTCTTGGATGGGCTCAACATTTAGGCTGGTAATTAGGATCTAAACCAACTAGTCTAATTTATAGCTTAAAACAGTAACCTATCTTATTTGCCTTGGGTTTCACGAGGTATCACTGGGTGTTCTGAACTATAATTCATTTTAATCTTTAATAACGGCGGCTGTGTGTCTATGACTGTTCAAGCATTCGTAAACAAAAAGGCCAAGCAGCTGTGTTTTTATCTGAGGTCATTTTGGCAAGGAGAGCTTCCGGTCGAGGAGATCGAACTATTCTTTTGGGATAGTATGGAAGAATGGGGCCAGATAGAGTACACATTTACCCAACCTTACACCTATAAGGAACGGGTCTTTTGGCATTTGCTCCATCAAGTCCATTTTTGGCAAGAAGATAAGTTACGTTCAGATAAATATCTCGTCGATGAGTTAATGAACTGTGTATTGTTCTTAGAAGGTAAAGGGCACTGCCCCATCGACTGTGTAGGTATCCGCCCCTAGCGGCTTTCGTTATTCATTAATTTATCAGTGATTCAACCCTTTATTGCTCGTTTTCATTGAAACTCAAGCGTGATCATGGCTCAATATGAATGGATCACGCTTTGGCCATGGAACACATTTGTTAGACTCTCTCAAAACTTATCACGACCGTCGTTACCTCAGTATATTTCTATTTGGCATTACCAGTGGTTTTCCATGGATTATGATTAGCTCAGTGCTATCGGCCTGGCTAAAAGATGAAGGCCTATCTAGGTCAGCCATTGGCTTGTTTGGTGCTATCTTTGCGGTCTATTCATTCAATTTTCTTTGGTCTCCTTTAATTGACCGCGTAAAACCTCGCTTTCTTGGCCAACGTCGAGGCTGGATTTTCATCATGCAAGGCGGCATAGCCCTGTGTTGTGCGTTAATGACACAATTATCAGCCAATAGTCACTTGTTTTATTTGGCAGTGGTAGGTTTACTCATCGCCATTTTTTCTTCTACTCAAGATATTGCGATAGATGGCTATCGAATTGATGTTATTGAAGAAAATGACAATGATGGTTTATCTGCTGCATCTTCCGTTGCCACTGCAGGATGGTGGACGGGCTATGGTGGACTTGGCGCCATTCCGTTTTTTATTGCGGACAATAGCAGCTGGTACTGGCCTGACATTTACGGTTTACTCGCCCTGTTTATGCTTGTACTTATGGTCAGCACGGTGTTTGCCAAAGAGCCAGACATAGATCGGGACCTATTGCGTAGCCAAGCGGTAGCGAACCCAGCACACAGCAATACAGGCGAAGCGTCTTCTAAAATAGCGCTTTGGTTTAAACAAACCTTAGTAGCCCCCTTTTCTGAGTTTTTCTCACGCAATGGCGTAAAACTCGCTTTGTCGTTTTTACTGTTTATATTCTTGTTTAAAATAGGAGAAGCCTTCTTAGGAAGAATGAGTATCGTTTTTTACAAAGAAATTGGTTTTTCAAATAGCGATATCGGCACTTACTCAAAGCTGCTCAACTGGTGGGTAACCATTATCTTTTCTCTGATAGGTGGGCTAGTTAACATTCGCTACGGCATTTACAAGGGGTTAATGACTGCCGGCATTGCTATGGCGGCTTCCAACCTTATGTTCTCACTTATTGCCACTACCGGGCCTGATGTTACCCTTCTGGCCGCTGCGGTCATTATCGACGGCTTTACGGCTGCTTGGAGCACCGTGGCCATGGTCGCTTTTATTTCCCTGTTGTGTAATCGCGCTTTCAGTGCCACCCAATACGCCCTTATGGCATCGCTAAGTGTAGCGGGAAGAACCTTAGTAGCATCCAGTAGTGGTTTCGTGGTTGATTTCCTTGACGGTAATTGGAGCCAGTTCTTTGTTATTACAGCACTTATGGTTATTCCCAGCTTGCTGTTCTTACACAATATTCGACATAAGATCACTCATTTAGAAAAATCTAAAACTTCTGAGTAATAAGGTTGCAATAACTCATTTCCCATCTAAAGTTAAACTACTGTGCATATAAGCAATAATGAGGAATGAGTTCGTAAAAGGATGGCCTAAATTAGCCATACGATAAGCTTTCACTTGGCTTCAATGTAGCCGATTAAAACGTAGTAGTAGTGGGTTTGGCGAAAGCCCTATGGCTAAGTGGAAAGCTAGTAACGTCTAAGAGAAAATCAAGAAAAGACCAATAGTAGGCGTAGTAGCATGGAGTCGCTATGAGCAAGAATGAAGTACCGTTTAACGAAGCAACGCATTGGAATTTATACATCGCTACAGGGTTTGCCGTAGTTATATTGTGTTTTTTCGCCTACCTATACCACTTTTTACACACCCACTATACGTTGTCGCAATCGCTAAGTGCGAGCAACTCACTGCATCATGCACTCATTGAAATAGAAAACCATATTGAGACACTTACTAAGCCACAACCTTCAGATGAAATAGCCACTATTCAGAGGGAATTAATGCCCCTTGTCGTTGAAGCAAAGTATCACTTTCAACATGCTTTTTTAATTGACGATGCGCATTTCGATGACTTTAATACCCAAGCACTCAGTTTAGATGCCTATATCAGCGAACAACAAATGAGCACTTCACTTTCACTTCCCGAGCAGGTGAAAGTCACTTTTTATTTGCTCCGTACTATTGTTGGTTTACCCCCTAGTGAAGTAGCGGGTTATCTATCCCCCCCGCTTCAGCTTTCGCCACTCATTAGAGATATTCGGCTTCAAGAACAAATCACCTTGAATCGGTTGAGTCACAGTGCTCAGAACCTCAAGGTAAGCTTGTTCGTGATTACCGCCTTGTTAGCACTTTCTCTTATGGCGCTGTGGCTATTTGTTTTCTCAAAAATCAACCAAAATAGAACTCGCCTACTTAAGAAAGAAGCGCATATCTCTTCGAAATATCGAGAATCTGAAGCCTTACTTGAGAATGAAAAGCGCGACTTCCTAAACTTAATGAGCCACGAGTTTAGAGGACCAATTAGTGCCATCATTACTGCACTAGAACTTATTCCTAACATGAAACAGCAGCAAGGAAAGCTTATTCAACAAGCTGAGCAATCATGCTATCGGCTATTGAATTTAACCAACAACTTGCTGGATATCTTGTCGATTGGCAGCGAACAAGATAAACACATCGGTCGTGTTGACCTCATCAGCTTGCTCGACGAATGCATTGCCCCTTACTCCGTTCAGGTTAGAGGGAAAAAAGTCGAATTCACGATGCATTGCAACCATAGCGTACCGCACTTTATTGAAGGGGATGCCACAAACTTATCTAAAGTCATCCGCAACACGTTAGACAATGCCGTTAAGTTTACACCCAATGGCATTATCCACGTAGATGTCACAACTTTGGTGAAAAACAAAAAAATATTTTTAGTCATAAAAGTTAAAGACTCAGGACTTGGTATTGCAGATGACATAAAACCTAAAATTTTTGAACGCTTTTTCCGTGGCGAACAGCCGCTAGATCATCGGTTTCCCGGTGCTGGCATTGGGCTCACCGTGGTACAAAAAAGCATTAATCAACTCGGTGGCAGCCTTTCCTTTACTAGCCAAGAAGGCATTGGCACTGAGTTTGTTGCCACTATTCCCATTACGCCTTTACCTGATATCGAAACATCCAAAACGAACACTAGCAATGCGCGCTTCGCTATCGTTGATGATTTAGAAATTTCTCGACTGCATATTCAAAACATTATTACGGGCGAAGGATTTTCCGCGCGTTGTTTTGCTTCAGGTTCAGACCTACTAAGTCTGCATGATGAGTTACTTCAATACACCGCCATTTTCGCTGACCTTTACATGCCGGGTATCGATGGCTTAGAGCTTACTCGAACACTTCATGCTATTTATGGAAAACGTACGCCCCCCATTGTGGTGCTATCGGCAACACCGGACATTGCCAATGTGATTGCAAATAGCCAGCTTGAAGTATGGCAGTCTTTTGTTAAACCTGTTGATAAGAACCGTATTGTGGATACCCTTCACCATTTGGCGCAACCGAACAAGTCTGCCTATCAGCCAGTCAATCATGCCAAAATACTGGTGGTAGAAGATGAACTTATCAATGCACAAATGCTAGAAAACATGCTGATATGCATGGGCCACTCGCCAAAGACTGTAACTAATGGAAATGACGCCATTATTCAGGCCCGTGAAGAGCCTTACGACGCTATTTTGTTAGATATTAATTTACCTGATATAAGCGGTTTAGAAGTGGCAAAAATTATTAAAGAGAAGAAGCCGAACATTCCTATAATTGCTATTACGGCTAACGCACATAAAGACGATAGAAAGGCCTCTGAGCTTGCAGGTATTCGCTACCACTTGGTCAAGCCTGTAACCTTTCAAGAATTGAAAAATACGCTTGGATTGACGCTGCTAAAGTTATAGAGCGTAGACGCAGAGTTGGTGTGTAATAAGCGCACCACCAACTCTGTTTTATACTACCGAAAACGACGATGTAAATAGCAGCGTTACGCTCCGGCCAGCGCGCTAATACAGTATTTGTTTCGACCACTTTCTTTAGCTTCGTAAAGCGCCTGATCGGCTTTCTCAAGCCAAGCCATAGAGCTTTTACTGTGAGGGTCGAATTCAGCTAAGCCTAAACTCACTGTAAAGGTAATTTCTTCACCATCATGCTCTACCACCAAACGCTCGGCCAAACGACGAATACGCTCAGCGACTATGACGGCTTTTTCAACGGAGGAATCGGTGAGAATAACGGCAAATTCTTCGCCGCCATAACGGCCAGCTAAATCGGTTTCTCGGACACAGCGCTTAATAAGGGCAGAAAGCATTTGAATAACTTTATCGCCAGCTTGGTGACCATAAGTATCGTTCACTTTTTTAAAGTGATCGATATCTAACATCATTGCGGTACTCGCCTTATCTTGGCGCTTCGCTAACTTATAAGATTGCTCAAAACGCTCCTGCCAGTATCGACGATTAAATAGCCCTGTTAAGCCATCAATTCGACTGGCTGTTTTCAGCTCTTCATTCAGCCTTTCCATACCAATTTTGCTGAGTGCTTGGTCTGTTACGTCATAAACTACGATACAGAACCTCTCAACCTCACCGGTTTCAGAAATTAAGGGAAACATGGTCACGTTCTGATACATGTAACTGGCTTGGCAAGTAATGGGCCTATTGCCGCCAAATTTAAATAAATATTGGCGCTGTTCCCAAATAATAAATACAGGACTTTTTAAGTTGAAGACCGGACCTGATTTAAGCCTTAACCATTTTTCATCTATTTCTGAAAAATGGTTAAACAACGAGGTGCCTTTAATATCGTGCGGTGGAATGGAAGAGTGGTTTTCCATGAATTTATTCCACTCCTCTACATTGAAATCTCTATCTAACACGACAATACCTACTTCGATAGAGTCGAGCAGTTCAGCAGGCAAATTTCCGTTTTGGGTGAGTGAAATCATTATGAAGCTTCCTTGTCTACATCCACTAAACGACCATAAATATGGTTCATCGCTTCATCGGGAAACAGCAGTAACAAGTCGAATGCAATATCTCTGGCTTTAATAGCGTAACCAATCTCGATTGCCATGACTTTGCCCCACTTCTTAACATTGTCGTTTATTAACGCAGCTAGCCCCTGATGACGACCGAGCAATACAGGAAGCGTATGGCTAAACGACACGTTTAATTGTTCAGACAGTCCATTTAGGCATGCGCCGATTAAAATGTTCGACACATCCATTAACGCTTCAAGCTCTAGGCTGCCAGTAGATTGATGGGCATCGTATTTTAATAACTCAACAATGTTTTGTGAGTTAATATCATTGAAAATAACCAGCGCTTCACCGCGAATTCCCGCACTGACAAAACCTTTCGATACTGCCGACACACAGTCGTTGCGATTTATCTCGGCTATGGCCATCGACAGTTCATTACTTTCTAGCAAATTGACATTGGGAATAGGCAGGTCGACAAACTCGCCCATAAGCTGCGCTAGGCTTTCACCGGCTCGCCCCATAGCAATATTCACCATTTCACGGTACGCATCTAGCTTGTCTTCCAATGACGATGCATCGGTGTCTCTTGCAACGGCTTCTCGCTGTACTGCAGTAGAAACACCACTATAAATGCCGTAGGAGGATAAAATATTGGTGAGCTTTTCGTTATCAATTGGTTTACGAATGAAATCGATGGCACCTAAGGCTAGCATTCGTTCTCGCGCTTGCGCTTGTACGTCTCCTGATACCACGATAACCAAGCAAGGTAAGTCTTCCTTACGAATGGCCTCCATGGTTTCATAGCCATCCATAACAGGCATATTCAAGTCAAGAAAGACCACATCACCTTTACCAGCACGGATAACCTCAAGGGCTTCTTGTCCATTACCGGCAAATGAAATCTCAACCTCCCAACTATCTGGGATACTGCGTGCCATTTGGCGTCGTGCAAAACCTGAATCATCACATATAAGAATAGGTGTAGACACAAAACCTCCTTATATTGCGACGGGTGCTTTGATATGGGGATGAGAATGATAGCCTTTAAGCGTAAAGTCCTCAAATGAAAAATCAAAAATGTCTTTCACGCTTTTGTTTAATTCCATAACGGGCGGCGCGAAAGGCTCTCGGCTTAACTGCAGGTCAACTTGCTCTAGATGATTACTATATAAATGCGCATCACCTAAGGTCAGGATGAAATCACCTGGCTCAAGGTCACACACTTGGGCGATCATCATGGTAAGTAAAGCATAGCTAGCAATATTGAAAGGAATACCTAAGAAAATATCACCGCTGCGTTGATATAGCTGACAGCTCAATTTGCCATCAAGCACATAGAATTGAAACATAGTATGACACGGTGGCAATGCTTGCTTACCCATACTCGCATTTTCACGTGGCGAATATTGCGTATCTGGCAAGACAGACGGATTCCATGCACTGACAATAAGACGGCGAGAATCTGGGTTGGTTTTAATTTGTTCAATCACATCAGCTATCTGATCGATAGTGGTGCCATCGCCATTGTCCCAACTGCGCCACTGCTTACCGTAAACAGGGCCTAGTTCACCCTCTTCTGTTGCCCAACCATCCCAAATGCTCACGCCATTCTCTTTCAAATAAGCGATATTACTTTCGCCTTTCAAGAACCATAGCAGTTCGTGAATAATAGATTTGAGGTGGCATTTTTTAGTGGTAACTAACGGAAAGCCTTGTTGTAAGTCAAACCGCATTTGATAGCCAAATACACTTAACGTGCCGGTTCCAGTGCGGTCTTCCTTTTTTACACCTGTATCACGTACATGGCGCATCAATGCGAGATATTCTTTCATCTTTCTTCTTATTTATTGTTTAGTTTGTTGCTGTTGGCGGGTGTAGGCGCGCACTATTAGCCCTATGCCTAATGCAATCATAGGTAAACATAATAGCTGCCCTTGGCTAAGCCCCATTTGGTATAAACCAATGTGAGCATCTGGCTCTCTAAAGTATTCCACGATAAAACGGAAACTCCCATAACCAAGTAAAAAGACACCACTTACCGCGCCAACCGGTCGAGGTTTGGCAGAATAAAGCCACAAAATAACAAACAATAATACGCCTTCCAAGGCAAATTCATATAACTGGGAAGGATGGCGAGGCACATTACCGGCGTTTGGGAAAATGATAGCCCAAGGCACATCAGTGGTACGGCCCCATAATTCAGCGTTAAGGAAGTTTCCGATGCGTCCTGCGCCTAAACCAATGGGAACTAGTGGTGCGACGAAATCGCCTAATTGCAAGAAGGTGGCTTTCATTCGCTTAGCTTGCCACATTAACGCCACTAATACGCCAACAAGCCCGCCATGGAACGACATACCACCGGCCCATATTTTAAACAGGTAGAGGGGGTTTTCTAGAAACATGCCAAACTGATAGAAGAACACATAGCCAATACGACCACCTAAAATCACACCAACAAAGCTCCAGAACAATAAGTCGCTAAGTTGATCTCGCGTCCATTCAGTGCGCGACAAACGCTTCTGCGCTAACAAATACGCGGCAATAAAACCAACGAGGTACATCATGCCGTACCAACGGACACTTAATGGCCCGAGGCTAAAAATAATAGGGTCTATACTGGGAAAAACCAAATAACTGCTTTCAGCCATACGCTTAATTAATTCCTACAAACATTTTGATACTTACCAACACTAACAAACACGCTAGCATTGCTTTTAAAACTCGAGTATTTACCCGCTGGCCCAGCTTAGCGCCGATACCTGCGGTAAATATTGATGTGGTGACAATACCTGCTGTGGCGGGCAAATATACGTAACCTAAACTCCACTGTGGCATACCTGCTTGCTGCCAGCCCGCAGCAACAAAACTAGCGGTGCCAAATACTGCGATTAGCAAGCCACTAAATGCCGCGCAGCCAATCGCCAATCTTATGTTAATTCTGAACCACACTAAAGCTGGTACTAACAAGGCGCCACCACCAATACCCATCAGTGCGCTAATTAAACCTGTGCCGCTACCCACGCAACTTAGCACCCATGGCGATGCTTCGCTGTCTGATGTTTTCTGCTTACCAAATATCATTTGTGCGGCAATAATAATAACCAAAACCGCAAAGATGTCTTTTAATAGCGCACCGGAAATATGACTGGCAATTTGCGCCCCTAAGATAGCACCTATTGCTATACCAAACCCAGTATAAAGCACCGTTGGTTTATGGATATTACCTAAGCGATAGTGTGCGAACGCAGACGACATGCCCGTAAAAATGATGGTAGAAAGTGAGGTAGCTATGGCCACCGGCATCACGGTCTCAACGGTCATACCAGCAAAGTGAATCAGTAAGTAGGAGAGTACAGGAACGATGATAAGACCACCACCTATACCTAACATTCCTGCTAATAACCCGACGACCACGCCAAGGACTAAGCAGCTCACAAAAATGATGGTTAACGGTTCCATACAAAATCCTTTATCACACAGCAGAAACTAGCATTTACACTGCTAGCGCCATGCCTATTTTACGCACCTGCCCGTATTAACCCACCTAAGCCTTTTGTTTCTAAATATTCGTTTAAATGTCCGAATACTTGTTCATGGCTTTGCGACGTTAACGCGAGAGAAAGAAGCTGTTTGCTTTCCGCCAGCGAAACCTTACGAATAAGCCAATTAATTTTTCGAATATTGAACGCATTCATACTTAAACGACGATACCCCATGCCCATTAATAAAATAGCACCTGCCGGTTCACCGGCAATCTCGCCGCAAATGGTAACAGGGATTTGGTTCTCGTTTGATTGCTGCACAATGTCGTAGAGTGCAGCCAATACCGCAGGATGGTAGCTGTTGTACAGCCCCGCCACACGAGTGTTGTTTCTATCTACCGCCAACAAGTATTGCGTTAAGTCGTTACTGCCCACCGAGAAGAAATCTACGTGTTTCGCAAGCTGCGGCAGTTGATACAATACCGAGGGTACTTCTAACATGATACCTAACTTAGGCCGCTGAAGTACTTCACCCGACTCACAAACCTCGTCACATATCTCAAAGTAGGCTTGGTTAACTAAGCGCTTGGCTTCTTGCACTTCTGCCACCGTGGATATCATTGGTAACATAATGCGTAGGTTTTTAAGCCCAATACTGGCTCTTAGCATGGCCCGTACTTGTACCAAGAATATCTCGGGGTGATCGAGTGTTAACCGTATGCCCCGCCACCCTAAGAACGGGTTCTCTTCATTGATGGGGAAATAAGGAAGGGGTTTGTCTCCTCCCACATCAAGGGTACGCATGGTAATCGGTAAATCGGGTGCCGACTCTAAGATTTGGCGATAAAGCTCAACTTGCTCTTGCTCAGAAGGAAAACGCTCCCGTAGCATAAAGGGAATTTCAGTACGGTACAGACCAATACCCGAGCCAATATGCCCAGCATTAAGCTCGGCTTCAGCAGACAAACCCGCATTGATGTATAGCGACATGCGACAGCCATCTACGCTTTCACAAGGCTGCCCGGCTTCGGCGTCTATGCGCTCGGTTATTGCCGACTCTTCTTCAATAAGCTGAATAAATTCAGTTTTGATGTTCCGCTCTGGGGAAACAATTACCTCACCTGCATAACCATCGAGTAAAAGCTCTTTACCCTCAAGCAGTGCAGGAGACACATTCTGACACCCCATCACCGCAGGCACACCCATTGCCCTTGCTAAAATAGCGGCATGAGAGTTGTTTGACCCCCGTATAGAGATAATGCCTTTGAGCTTTTCTCTTGGGAACTCAGCCAGCATGGTTGCCGATACTTCATCGGCCACCAAAATACTATCTTCGGTGGCGAGTTTTTCTACCAGCTTTTGCCCTTGGCCTTCGGTAAGAATATTCGCCAAAATACGATCGGAAAGGTCGACGATATCGATGGCACGCTCTTGCATGTAAGGGTCGTCCATCGCGCGAAAACGTGCGGCGTAATTTTCGACCACCATTTTAAGTGACGACGCAGCATCCCAACCTTGCCTGATTTTCTCTTCTACCTCGCGGCCTAAGCTATTGGCATCAAGTAAATGGTGATAAAGCTGAAATATGGATTTAACGTCATCAGGAATATCGTCATCTAAACTTTTCGATAATCCATCCACGTGTTGGCGCGTGACTTCCACGCCTTTGCGGTAGGTTTGGATTTCGTCGTTTGGATTTTTACTGCGTTTAACAACCCAGTTTTTTAAATTAAGTGACTTATCTGGTGAGAAGCCTTTACCAATTGCTAAGCCGGGCGAACCCGCAATACCAGAGACATTTTTTTGCAGTGCAATACTGTTTACATTGGCGGTATTGTTTAGTGCGCCGCGCATGTCAGCATTGGTAATTTCAAGCGCTAGCTGGGCAGCGAGGGTGACTAAGAATGCTTCTTCGTCTTCACTGAAACGGCGCATTTCACTTTGCTGTAGGGTAATGACGCCTAACACTTTACGCTGGTGAATAATGGGCGTACCCAAAAATGCGTTGTAATTTTCTTCTTTAACTTCAGGGTAGTGTTTGAATCGAGGATGATGCTGGGCGTTAACAATGTTAAGCGGTTCTTCACGCTGACCGACTAAGCCAATTAAGCCTTCAGAAAAGCCTATATGAACTTGCTCTACTGCATCAGGGTGCAGACCGTCGGTAGCCTTTAGAATAAAGGTTTGTTTCTCGTAATCGGCAAGATAAATAGAGCATGAGTCTACATCCAGCGTTTGTTTAACGCGAGATGCCAGACGAAACAAGGCAGTATCTAGCGCAGGAATTTGATTCATTTCCTGCACGATACGTTTAAGCGTGGTTAACATTGCGCCTTTGTGACCCTGAGTGTCCAATCGCTACTCCCTATACTTTGCTCGTTCGCCTAGCCTCGTCTACGCTTTTTACCGCGCTTTTGCGACGACGTATTATGGCGCTGTTGTGGACGCTGTTGAGCAGCCATTACAACAGGGGAAAACTCCTTCATAACCCGACGGTAGACGTCTCGCTTGAACGACACGACATTTCTAATTGGATACCAATAGCTCACCCAACGCCAATCATCAAATTCTGGGTGCCCTGTTTTCAATACATTCACGTCCCGCTCATTACAGTCAAGCTGCAGCAGGAACCACTTTTGTTTTTGGCCTATACAGACCGGATTACTTCCCTGACGAATTAATCGCTTAGGAAGCTTATATCTAAGCCAGTTACGTGTAACACTTAAAATGGTGACATCTTTCGGCGTCAGTCCCACTTCTTCGTGCAGCTCGCGGTACATAGCTTGTTCGGCAGATTCCCCTTCATCAATTCCGCCTTGAGGGAACTGCCATGAATGTTGACCATAACGCCTTGCCCAAAATATTTGACCCATTTTGTTGCAAATCACTATGCCCACATTCGCACGGAATCCATCGGCATCTATCACATAGACTCCCGGGCACACTATACTTTTATATCTCTGCATTCTTCCATAATATATACACCATTCAAAGCATTAATCGAAATTCATGCTTTCCTTATAGAAAATTACTGAGCTGAACTATGCGTCCACCCGAGTCTCCACCTGAAAATTCAACCACGTTATTAGCGCGCTGTGACGCCATTGCGGGCTTAACCTTGGGAGAATTAGCCCATATGGCTGACGTTGCCATACCAGAAAACTTACAGCGTCATAAAGGTTGGCCAGGCATGTTAATTGAACGTTGGCTAGGGGCCAGTGCCGGCTCTAAACCTCAGCAAGACTTCCCAGAGCTGGGTATTGAACTTAAAACTATTCCCATCGATGCCAATTTTATGCCTCTTGAAACCACCTATGTTTGCTACGCCCCCTTATTGATGCAGCCAGGGTTAACGTGGGAAACAAGCAGTGTACGCAATAAAATTCAACAAGTGCTGTGGTTACCTATTGAGGGAGACAGGCGCATACCATTGGCGCAGCGCAGAGTCGCCAGTGCGTTTTATTGGCAGCCGAGTGCACTAGAAGATGCGATGTTAAAACAAGACTGGGAAGAGCTTACAGAGCAAATACTGACGGGGCATGTAGAATCAATCACTTCTCGACAAGGCGAGGCGTTGCACCTTCGCCCTAAGGCTGCTAGCGGCAAAGTATTAACTGATGCTTTAGGTCCGCAAGGCGAGCGAATAAAAACGCGCCCTCGTGGGTTCTACTTGCGTAAAACCTTTACCCAGCAGGTGCTTTATAATGCGTTTAGCTAGCATGGCTTTGTAGATTAAATAAACAAAGCCTACTGAACTAGTGTGGTTCTTGGCTATTGCGCAGGTATTTCACTAACACATCGCCTAAAAACTTTTCAGAATTAAGACCTAAGCGTTTCGCCACTTTTGCTATTTTGGCATCACTTCGCAGCAGTACATTTTTGGCGTAGTCCAGCCGGTACTGGTACACAAAACCGCGAAAGTTTTTCTTAAGCTCTAAGTGCAAGGCAATCGCCAAGGTGGTGGGATCGACTCCTGCCTCATCGCTAAAGTCTTTCAATGTTAGCCCCAGCTTCTTGTAGTTTTTACCATCAATCATGGTGCGCTTAGCTTGACCAATGACCGCTCGCACTTCGGCTGGCTTTACTGCACCTTCATCCAGCCGCTCGTAATCTAAAGGCGACGGTGACGTTACCCTAGGAAAAGTAAGGCTGAATAGCACCACGAGCAGAGAAACGCCAAGGGCCGTATGATGTAGGCTTTCCCAAAAAGGCACTGCAAAAAAGCCAAAGGTGGCAGCAGTCACCAGCAAAATACTGGCAAACGCCACAACAACCGTATTTGCCATGACGCTGGCAAGTCTTGGTACGCGAAACTCTTGAACGTCAACCGCCTGTTCGGGTAAATGCCTATGATACATTTGAATGTGTTCAATGATGAGAATACCAATGAGCAACACGCAGAACCCTGTAGTTAACGAAGCTAAGTAAGCTGGCCATAACATTAATGGCTCGCCACTTGGGGAGGCTTCTAACCACAATAGCTTGTCTTCAGTGGGAATAAGCAAAATAGTTAGTTGCAGCACGGCCATTACCCAAAAAGGCACCCACAATCGAGAACGTTTAGACGGATAAGCCAAAAGCATGGGCTTTACCATTCTATAGCTACATGTCATCAGTAGCACCGCAAAGACGTCTGACAGCCCATAAAGGGGCGCCAGTTGGGTTAACTGCCACAACCGCATCCATTCATCTAGCATGAAAATGGGCCAGCTCAGAATAGCCGCAGCTAGCCAGGGGCTCTGAAATATACGGTGGCGATAATACACAAATCTTATTACCACAATAAAATAGAAGAACAGCGCCGCATAAAGGGCGTAGTCATACACCATATCTGCTTTCACCTTACTACATCCTTGTTCACGATTTACCTAGTGTCATTACCAGTAAATATCTCGTTCTAACGCCACAGCGCGGGTTCGCTCCATGACTTTCACGAGCACGGTCAGCTTACTGCTTGTCCACTTACTAAGTTCATCTTGTGTCTCTAATTCGGAGTCTTGTACCGCTTGGCGAAGCATAAGTAACGCATTAAGCTCCTCTATGCCGGTTAACAAATCTAACCAAGGTGCTCTGAAGTTACCCCGCTCTTCTAAAAACAAATCCCCAAGTAAAAAACCGCTCCACAAGGTTTGTCGAAGCACAACTTCTACCAACGTATAGTTGGCGGGGCCCATGGTTTTATTGGCTGGCATACTTTGCTGCACCGTTTGCCACCCCTGAGATAACCACCCTTTGGCATGATCTAATACCAGCAAATCGTACCCTGTAGCTTCTCTACGCCATGGTTTTGCGTTAATTAAGTCGATAGCTTTCAGCTTAATATCGGTAGCCATGCTGTCGAAAAATAAACTGGCTGGGTCATGTGCATGCAGCAGCCCTGCTTTACGTCCCTGCAAATAACTGACAATAGCCGGGTGTTTGCTTAAGGTTTTGTGGAACAGGCTCTTTTTAGACAATAAATACCGTAAGCTTTGCAAGTCATCTTGCCAGGCCCATTGCTGTGCGTAAGCAATAAGCTTTTTATGCAACGCAAGCATTTCTGGGCACTGTAAAACAGGTAAATACAAAGACACACTTTGTAACAGCAAGCGCACGCTCTTGGCCACTTCAGCTAAGGTTTTAATAGAGCCACTTTCAATAAATACATGCTCATGGTGCTGCCAATGGGCTAAAGCCAATTGAAGTGCGCTTGAAAAGGCTTCTTCGGTAGACGATTTTGGATTTAGCGGCAAAAAGTCTGGCAAGGGTTTTACTTTGGCGTTAAAGCCATGCAGTAGCTGATACCCTTGCGCCGCTTTAGACACGTCGCTTAGCCTGACATCCATACAACTATTTATGTGCGTTGCCAATATAAAGAGGCTGTCTAGGTCTCCACTTTGCAATTCTAGCTCAATTTCATTAATGGGCGAGCTGGCTTTATCGGTAGCCGCCTCACCGCAATCAAGCACTACCTCTACGCGACTCTTCTCTACCTCTACAATATAAGCATGGCGAGTAAAGTGGGTACTAAATTGCTTTTCCAATTTGCTGTTCATGCTGGGAATATTCCAGCTAGAAGGCCACACTGAAGTATCAAACAGGGTTAAGTCGGGTTCAGGTGCATCAAGGTCAATGTTGTATTCTGCACGTTGATGTAACCCACCACTGACTTTCCCATTGGTTTTTAAGGTTTGCTCGTAGCTGCCATTATTGCCGCGCACACGAAAACCCATCTTACTTTCTTGAAAATCGTGATTTACCGTATCGTAGTAATCGTTTTCAAGCCGAAGTTCGGTGTGGGAAATGAGGGTAATATTATTTTTTTCAAAAAGAGGGAGTACGCGGTCTTTAAAAGCTTGATGCGCACCATCTTGAGTAACAAATTTTAGTTCAATTTCAGACATATTTGCGCAGTGGCACACGTGATAATGATGCAACCTTACCTGTGTCCAAACTAATTCGCAATGACACTGTTAACTGGTTGCGATGAAATTAACCAGTAGACAAAAGTGGAACAAACTTGCCTTTATCGCGGTCAACCAATACCATCTCCATGTTTTAGACGAGTATTTGGACTACCTATGATTCGAAAGTGGTTAGCAGTTGCCCTTTTTGCATGCTCTTGCCAAGCGCTGGCTCTTCAAGAGAGCGATACGCTAGAAGCGTCGTCGTCGCACTATATTCGCGATGATTTATTTATCTTTTTACACACGGGCCCAGGCCGAAACTACCGTATTCTAGGGTCTGTAGAGGCAGGCACACCGATTACTGTGCTAGACCGTGATGCTGATGCAGAGTTCACACAAGTGACCGATGATGAAGGTCGTAAGGGGTGGATTGAATCAAAGTATGTGACTACAGAGATGTCACAAGCTGAAAAACTACCTATGCTAAGTGAGCAGTTAGCACAAAGCCAAACCAGCTTACAAACTACCCAACGTGAGAATGCAAACCTGCGCCAGCAGCTTAATGATGCGCGCCAGCAAATTACGCAACTCACAACGGATACTGAACAACAAAGCAACGATATTAAACGCTTAAGTGCTCAAGTAGAAAGCGCTGATAAAGATGAACTGGTCACCTGGTTCACCCGTGGCGGTATTGTTGCCGGCGCAGGTATTTTATTAGGCGTACTTCTGACTTATATGCCGAAAAAGCGTAATCGCAGTAAAGAATGGATGTAATTACCTGTACTGCTCTATCGACAAGGCAAAATTGTCGAGGTTAAACAAAATAAGCGGCTTGTTAGCCGCTTATTTTAAATCCAGCCTGTTAAGTGACATTCACAATTACACTCACAACTACACATCGGTATTTTCAGGTTCATTGAGAGTTAGCGTGACGTGATAACCATTTACGACCACACCTGCTTGGCACTGCCACCCCAACCGTTCTGTTAATTTAGTAATTAGCTTAAGTCCCAACCCATAACCAGTATCTTCAACGTTTGATAGTGGAGAAGCCTCTGCGTCATTCTGGTTCTCGATGGTTAAGGTAGTGTCACATAATGTAATAGACACTACGCCGCTGTCGGTATGTTGGAAGGCATTTCGGATAACATTACCAATAATTATTCTACTAGCAGTATCTGGCAGGTACATTGTTGTACTTGGCACATTCACATCGACGGTTACGGTTTTTCCTTTTAGTAAGTATGCTAAGTCATCACAAAGCTGCTCAACCGTGGTGGCAATATCCACGGGATGATAAGGCAAAGGTTGACTGTCTTCGCGCGCTAACCACAATAAGGTTTCAGTTAAATCGGTCATTGTTTTAGAGGCATTATCAATCCGCATTAAGGCATTTTCCCCTTTACTGCCTATTGTATGCGCTTGATTTTCTAACTGCTCTTTTTCCAAAACACGCTGTAGCAATTCCGTACTGCTTCGAATAACAGCAATGGGAGTACGTAACTCATGACTCGCGTGATTAACAAAAGTACGCTCTCGCTCAAGGGTTTGTTTCACGCTTTGCAGGCTGTTGTGTATCAGTGACGCAAGCGCATTGAGCTCTTTGTAACGAAACCTTGGGATAGGCGCATCAAGTTGCTTTTCATCTAGCGCCGCCGCCCAATCCTGAAGCATTTCTACGGGCTTAGTCACGCTTCGCATGATAAGCAACAATACAATTGCAAACACAACCAGTGCACTTATTCCAATAATGATACTCACCAACTCATGGCTTAACCACACCGGCCGACGGCCACGCCCTTTTGGCTCACCAAACACCTGAGAAATGTACCTTACCTCGCCGCTTTCAAGCGGTACCATCACTAAAAATCGTGCTGCGTACGGGCGCGTGAAAAACCAATCACGCTTTAAATCTTTAGCTAAAACAAAAGGAATAAGCTCGTCTTGCCTAAATGACGCGAGGATTTCTTCTGGTTGTTGGTCAAATTCGGCACTGATGTAGAAGTTCAAAACACGTTGAGGTAACTCACCTGTTAACTCGGTATTGCTTGCCACGCTTACCATAGTGCCGCGCAACATGCCGTCCATACCTTGAAAAAAGCGCTCAGCTGAAAACATTGAAAACAACGTGATCAGCACACTTCCTACGGCAAGCAAGGTCCACAACACATAGCGACGTAAACTCAGGTGTAAGCCTTTAACCATATCAAACGTCCTCGGCGAGGTAAAAACCACTGTTTGGTTTACTTAGCACTGAAAGTGAGGCATTCACCTGTTCTAGACTTTTTCGTAAATGATGCATGTGCACTTTGAGCACATTGCTTTCGGGTGCTCCATCTTTCCAAGCTGCTTCAATAAGCCGTTCTCGGCTAACCACTTCCCCTTTAGCTAACAACAGTTTTTTAAGCAGTGCATAGGTAATGGGGCTAAGTTTAATAAGGTTGCCACTTGTATGGGCTTCTTGCGTATTCATGTTGAGTGTCACATTACCCATAGCGATTTGATTTACCTGCGCAGAACGGCGCCCCGATAATGCGGTTATCCGCGCCACTAATTCAGCCATCGCAAAGGGTTTAATCAAATAATCGTCGGCCCCTTTTTGAAACCCCGTGAGTTTGTCTTCAAGCTGATCTCGCGCGGTGAGCATAATAACAGGGGTATCGTTGCCGTCGTTTCGCAAACGCTCACAAACGCTGAAACCGTCGAGTCGAGGCAAGTTGATATCAAGCACTAGCACATCGTATTGATGCTGATTAATAAACTGCAATGCCGCCACGCCATTGCTGGCATGGTCGCATTGCATATCCTCTAGTTCCAAGTAGTCAAGAACGTTACCAGCCAAGCCAATATCATCTTCCACTAACAACACCCGAATCATTCCGTCCACCTTTTCTACCCTGCCACTTGTACAGCAGCGTCTTTGGTTTTTTTACCTAGCTGCGCTACATCTTCGTAAATTAACAGCAATGCAGGAATTAATACTAATGTAATAGCCGTGGCAAACAAAATACCATACCCCAAGGACGCAGCGGCAGGTATTAAGAATTGTGCCTGCATGGAGGTTTCACCCAATATGGGGTACAAACCTAAAAAGGTAGTAATGGAAGTAAGCAATACGGCACGAAGACGACTTGAACAGGCTTCAATAACCGCCTCTTGCACACGCATACCCGCTTCTTTCAATGCGTTATAGCGAGACACCAACAACAGGCTGTCGTTAACTACTACCCCGCTCAACGCCAATATTCCGTTAAGAGAGAGTATGCTAAGCATTAGCCCGTTGCTCCAATGTCCTAATACCGCACCTACAATGCCAAACGGAATAGCGGTCATAATAATAAGCGGCTGAACGTAAGATTTAAGCGGAATGGCGAGCAAGGCGTAAATAGAAATTAACGCTAATATAAATACGCTCTCCATTGAGCTTTGGGTTTCTTCTTGCTGCTCGGCTTCCCCCGCAAAATGCAGTGACAAGTCTTGATACTGACGAGATATAGTAGGCACGAAACTTTCGTTTAAGTAGTTCACCAGTTCAGTGGCGGTTATTACGTCACTGTCTACTGAGGCGCTAACAGTAAGCGCACGAAGCCCGTCAATACGCACCACCTGCTTTTGCTGAACATCAGGTGTCATAGTGGCGATAACACTTAATGGCACTACCGTACCGTTATCTAAACGTACTCGCGTATTCATCACATCAGACGGGTCCATTCTGTCTTCTTCAGGGTAACGTACGCGCACTTTCACTTCGTTTTTATTGCGCAAGTAACGCTGCACTATTTCGCCCCCAAACGCTTTTAACAGCTGTTGCGATAAGCTTTGGGTGTCCATGCCCATAGCACGACCTTCAGGCGTTAACTCAAAGCGCATCATGGCTTCACCGGGCGTTAAAGAACTTTCCACACCAAATACGCCATCTATGTTTTCCAATGCGTCTTGAAAGGCGGTGTTAGCCGCTGTTAAGGTGGCGTCGTCTATACTTTTTAGCTCTACTCTGAAGGCATCAACCATTTCACGTCGCGCTTGAATCTTAAGCTTTTTCACCGCCTCTAAGTTGCCACTTAGTGCTGTCCAGCGTGCGGCTAGTTCATCCAAGGTATAAGGCTTATCTTCAGACAGCGAAATGGTAATTGTGCCACTTTGATCGCCACTAGCTGTCACTTGCAGGCTCTTCATGCCACTCGCACTCACACCCTTTTCTTCTACCAGCTGCTTGTCGGCTTCAAGTGCAGCGTTTTCTAAGCGTAATAAGTTACGTTCGGTTTGACCAAAGCTGGCATCACTGTAAAGCGACATATTGGCCGACACGGTATCGCCTTGCATACTTGGGAAAAACCCTACCCGTACTACGCCGGTCAACGGCAAACTCATAACTACAATAAACAAGGTAATGAACAACAGCACCGCCGCATAGCGATAAGCAATCGTGGCACTTAATGCTGGTTGATAGAGCTTTTCGTTAAACCAATTTAGCCCATTGTCGGCACCGTCTTGCACTTTACCCCACAAACCAGCAATGCCTTTTTTCGTAGTTTTCTTGGTGGGTAGATGCGCCAAATGAGAAGGCAGTATTAATTTAGATTCCACTACCGACAATAAAAGGCAAAGGGTAACAATGGTACCGAACTGAGAATACAAGGTGCCAAGGCCGCCAGATACGTTCGACAAGGCAAAGAAAGTGGCCACCGTAGTAAGCACACCAAAAATAGTAGGGACGGCGACTTTTCGGGTACCTTCTATGGTATTTGCTAAAGTATCGCCGTAACGCCGCCTAGTGGAATAAACACTTTCGCCCACCACTACGGCATCATCTACCACAATCCCCAGCGCCATAATAAAACCAAAGGTGGTCATTTCGTTAAGGGTCATGCCGGTGTAAGAATCGGTCATGAAATACAAAGTACCGAAGAAAATAAACGGTAGTCCTGCGGCCACCCAAAAGGCGACTCGTAAGTTTAAAAATACCGCGAGGGTAATAAATACCAATACAATACCCATTAGTGCGTTATTGGTAAGTAAGTCTAAGCGCTCTGTGATAAGCGTACTTCTGTCATACCAGGTTTCAAGCTGTACACCTTCGGGGAGTAACCCGCGCTCGTGCCAGCTATCAACGACAGCATGAGCTTGTGCCACCATATCGGTAACATCGCCGTATTTATCCATTAATACTTGCAAGCCATAACCGTTTTGGCCGTTATATCTGGCTAATGAGTAGCTATCGTCGGCAAACGTGTCGGTTACTTCTGCAACATCATCTACGGTTAACACCGCACCATCAGCGCTAGTCACTAAAGGTATCTTGGCAAAATCACCGGCGTAATAAGCTTGTTCAGAGGCTTTTAAACGAATAACTTTCTCTTGGTTCCGCAAGCTAGTGGTGAGTGACGTAGACGACTCTTGGTTAATACGTGAGGCCACATCTGACAAGGTTAAGCCGTAGGCTTGTAGTTTCGCCTCATCAATTTCTATCGACATCATAGGGTCAATAAAGCTGGCTGCGCTCACATCGCGAATATCATCTTGCGCCAGCAAGTCTCGCTCTAATTGCTCACCTAAATACTGCAATTCAGCATGACTGGCATCGCCATACAGCTGCACCCAGATAACGTGCTCGTCGCGGGTAGCTTTGTCAATAATGGCGTTTTCAGCATCAGAAGGTAAATTGGAAATACTGTCGACTTCGGTTTTAATGTCGTTAAACATCACATCTAAATCGTAGTCGGTTTCTTTTTCGACCTGAACATTCGCGCCATTGGCGTTAGAGGTAGAAGTGATGCGCTTAATTCCTGGCACGGTTTCAAGCGCATTTTCTATTTTAATCGCGATGCCTTCTTCGGCTTGCTCAGCATCACCACTTTCATATGTCATGGAGATACTAACAAACCTAGGCTCCATACTAGGAAAGGCTTCCTTTCTAATATCGCCGTAGGACACCATGCCTAGCACGATAAGACCAACCATTAGAAGGTTGGAGGCCACCGAATTTTGCGCAAACCACGCAATAATGCCCTTGTGACTATTCATTGCCATTGCCCTCAACTACAGGCTTCACCAGAGTGTTTACAAGATAGTTATTAAGCGGGCGCGCTACAATAAGCGCTTGGTTAGCACCCGCCATAGGCGTGATATAAGCAAAACCTTCGTACTCAAAAAGCACGGTAGGGGTAAACTTGTTGAGCAAGTTAGTGTCGGGCGCGACAAACCATACTTCTTGTTTTTGCGATATGGCCGAGGACGGCACTTTCCATACATTATCAAGGTCACGGCCTTCAATTTCAGCCACTAGAAACGTACCGAAATACAAAGGGCTCGCTAACGATAATGGCCTTTCCACAACGGCAACAGCTCTGCGCTGACGGGTATCTTCGTCTTGGTGTAACTCTATACGCTCAATACTTGCCAGCCACTGATGTTCGCCAGTGGTATCGGTTAGTTGTACTTTCCAATCTGGCTTTTCACCTACCTGTGCTTGGGGCAACTGTGCCCATTGGCTAGGCGAGAGTGGGATAGAAATTTCTGCCACATCAGCGGAATACAAACCGGCCACTTCGGTGCCCACTTGTACATAACTTCCAGGCTGAATGCTGCGGCTAACCACTAAGGCATTAAATGGGGCGCTGATGTTAGCAAAAGCTAAATCGCGCTTTGCCGCCGCGACATTCTGCTCGGCTTCTCGCAATGCTGCTTGCGCTGATTTAAGTTGAGGTGCGCGAAGCACTAAGGCCGACTCTGGCTCACCGGTCAACCCTGAGCGTGTCCATTCGTCTTGTGCTTGCAACCCTTGAAGGCGTTCTTCTTCAAGAGCGACGAAAGCAGTTTCATAAGTTGCTTCGGCAGCGGCTAGTGCTTGGCGATAATCAGTATTATCTACATACGCCATCACCTCACCTTTATTTAACAAAGCGCCGGTTTCAAAGCGTGGCGACAATTCAGTAATTTGCCCACTCACTTGCGCTGATAACGTAAGCATGTGAGTAGCACTGGCTTGCCCGTACCCTTTTACTTTTGCATTGTAGGTAGTTGGGTAAACCTCTACCACGCCCACTTCGGCAACATCTGCTGAGCTACTGCCAGCCGTTTGATTATTGGCTGCACTTTTCGCCCCGTTTTGATTTTGGCTTTGATCAGGCTTTTGACCTGACTTTTGACTAGACATATCGCGATGCGGGCGCTCACCAGGCTGACGGCCTTCACCTTGTTCATCTGTCGGCGCAAGCACGGTTTGTTCTACACCACGTTGTGCTTCTACTTGAGTAATCGCTTTTTCAGCATTCGCATTTCTAGGCGCACTAATCTCTTGATTTCCTTTACCTGCCCGGCCTTCTTTTCCTCCTTTGGGGCCAGGGCCCATACCCGGACCTCCTGAGCCACCTAATTGGCTCATGGTATAAAGAATGGCAATAACAATAGTCATTGCGGCACCAAGGGTTACGATAATTTTTTTCTTGTTCATTGTGACACTCCAAGGCCTAGCGCAAGGCCCAAGTCGATACGATTACTTAACTGAGAATATTGAAGCTCGACGCGCTGCGCCTGCAAATTAAAGGTGGTGTCGTAAACTGACAGTAAATCTAAAATGTCTACCAAGCCTTGACGGTATTGCCCCGAAAAAGTTTCGGCGCTATTTAATGCATTACGGTAAGCAATGTCGGTGTAATACTGACGCTGAGTAAACGCTTTTTCGTTATCTAACGCGTTTTGCACTTCTTGTACTGCGTTAAGTAATGTTTCCCGATATTGCCACCAACTGTTTAACGTATTTAACTTGGCATCATCGATTTGCGCGCGAAGAGCGCCGCCTTGAAACAAGGGGGCGGTTACCTGCCCAAGAAGATTCCACAGAGGGTTAGAAAACAGCGATTGAGAAGGTGTGACACCGTTGTCAGTTAGTCCCGCCGACAGATTGATACTAGGTAGGAGTGCTTTGTATGCGACTTTCACATTGGCTTCATCGGCTTTAATAGCATAGTAAGCCGCTTGTAAATCGGGGCGTCTAGCTAGGTCTTGCTCTGGCAAGGCAAGCATTGGTTCAAGCACTTCTGGAAATTTCGTTACTGCGGGAAAGTCAGATAAAGATTGGTCTTGGCGACCTAGCAACACCGCTAGCGTTCGCTTGGCAGCACTAATCGTATTTTCATACAATGCGATAGAGGCTCGGGTATTTGCGCTACTGGTTTTCGCGTTGTCTAAATCATCAAGAGATCCAAGCCCAGTACGGTAGCGCTTAAGGATAATACTTTCACTATTTTCGTAAACGCCCAACCGTTCCTGCTCAATAGCAAGCAATTGTTTCTGCGTGATAATGTCTAAGTAATTACGGATAACACTGGCAACAAGTGCATCGCGAGAAGATTGATACGCTGAGCGGGCGCTAGCAGCATCAAAACTAGCGGCAGTTACACTGTCGCTAATTTTTTGCCATAGATCCACTTCCCAGCTAACGGTTAAGCCGCTAGTGTAATTTGCATCACTATTTTCCGTTTTAGCGCCTGAAAAGCTGGCATCTACATTAAGGTTATCTGCCGCATCAGCCGACTTAATCGCCACCTGCGCTTTCCTCAACGTAATAAGCGTTTGCTGCAAGCTTGCATTGTTTTCAAGCGCTTCATCAATATAGGCTTGCAGCCCTTCTACCGACACTAAGTCGGTTAATGCAGTGGCCGCAACAGCATCTTCTGATTGCACTTGCCACGTAACACTTTCTCCTGTCATTGCAGATGCCGACTCGCTAAGCGAAGCCTCGTCATGACTGGCACACGCGGTTAACCCCGTCAGTACAAGTGCCACAAATGGCATAAATGAAATTTTACCTAACCCGATCATTGTAATTCGATTATTGCCTACCATGCATACAGGGTGTCACAGCGGGGGTTAAGGCGGGGTTAACGACCAAAATTTTGTTTGAAGTTTTTTATCGCGCTCAAATAAGCGAGTCACTAATGCACTATGAAATAAAAAAAGCCAGTCACAAGGACTGGCTTTACATGGTTACCGATTACTACAAGGAAAATTACCTTGTGCTATTACTCATCGTCTTCCACTAACGTCATGAGAGATGTATTACCACCGGATGCCGTAGTATCGATACTAATGGTTTTTTCAGTCATTAAACGCTGAATCAACTTATCGTTATATTCAGCGGTGATCACTGGCAAAATAGCCCCTTCACGCGATGACAGCATTGCGGTAATACGCGCCGTACGTTCAGTGCTTGAATCCACAACTACGCCCGCTAAGTCTTCATCCATCAATAAGGCATCGAAGTGACCTAAACGCGCTACTTGGAATACCCCTTTCGGCGCACCCGTAGATTCAAACTTATTTTGAATCTCAATAGCTTCTTCGTAGAAGATTTCAGATACCACCGATACCACCGTGTTACCTGTAGCAAGTGCGGTAACGATAGACAGCATCCAGTACTCAAACGATACGTCTTTATCGGCGAAACATACCAGGGTGCCTCTGGGTTCAAGGTAAAGTTTGTTAGATTCGCCTGTAGGACCAGGAAGCTCGGTAGGTTTCGCTAACTTACGCTCAACACTGGTTAACTGCTGGCGGGCAGTGGCCAACGTGCGGTTTAAATCATCGGCTAGGTCGTCAACAATGTCGACCTTGGCAATTTTGGCCAGTAACTGACGTACCATAGAGATACGATCATTTAAGGCCATATGTCGCCACTGGGCTTCAACTTCCTTAGCTTGATCCATCACAACATGGGCACGTTCGGCAATTTTATCGTCACCGACTAGCGCGTTATCTGTACCATCAACATCATCAATCAATGTTGGTTTCGGTGTAGCACGTTCCATCATTAAACGTGGCAAGTAGTTAGGCCCACCCGCTTTTGGACCCGTACCTGATAACCCACGTCCACCGAAGGGTTGTACGCCAACAATAGCGCCAATCATGTTGCGGTTAATATAGACATTACCTGCACGGCTCTTAGCAGCAAGCTCGTATGCACGCTCTTCAATGCGCGAGTGAATACCCATGGTTAGGCCGTAACCCGTACCATTAATTTGCTCTAAAACATTGTCTAGCTCTTTCGATTTAAAGCGCACTAGATGCACCACTGGGCCAAATACTTCTTTTTCCAGCACATCCAAGTTATCAATCTGATAAAGCGTAGGTGGGAAGAAAGTACCGTTTTCAGTGCCTTCAGGCAGATCGTTTCGATAAAGCAGTTTTCCTTTTCCTTCCATAAAGTCTACATGGTCGGTTAGGCTCTTAAGTGCTTTTTCGTCGATAACTGGGCCAACGTCAGTGGCCAGCATGGTCGGATCGCCAATGGTTAACTCTTTCATGGCACCGATTAACATACTGATAAGATCATCAGCAATTTCTTCTTGCACGAATAATACGCGAAGGGCTGAACAGCGTTGTCCCGCACTTTGGAAACCAGAATGAATAACATCATCAACTACCTGCTCTGGTAGCGCGGTTGAATCCACAATCATGCAGTTTTGCCCGCCAGTTTCAGCAATGAGCGGTACTTGCTCACCACCACGATTAGCAAGTTCTTGTGAGATTAGCGTGCCCGTTTGGGTAGAACCGGTAAACATCACCGCTTTAATGCGTTCATCAGAAAGCAGGGTTTCACCTACTTCTTTACCTGGGGCAATAATGAGTTTTAACGCGTCTTCAGGCAGGCCTACCGATTGCATAATATCCACAGCGCGTTTCGCCACCATACTGGTTTGTTCAGCTGGTTTGGCAATAACCGTATTACCGGTAACTAATGCTGCGGATACCTGACCTAAAAATATTGCCAGAGGGAAGTTCCACGGGCTAATACACAGCACCACACCACGAGGAAGCAAGCGCTTGTCTTCAGCCAATTCTTGGGCACGGGCCGCGTAGTAACGACAAAAATCCACCGCTTCACGTACTTCATCAATGCTGTCTTGCGCGACTTTACCTGCTTCACGCATACAAATAGCAATAAGTTCTGCCATGTGGCGCTCTAGGGCATCAGCGGAGCGATTAAGAATTTCAGCACGTTCTGAAGTGTCACGCTTAGACCAAGCGTCGAAGCCTGCATCTGCGTCGTCTAACGCTTTTCGCATATCATCAGGTTGTGCGTAATAATGGTAACCCACCACATCGTCGTGGTTCATTGGGTTTCTTACCGCTGTTGCGCCCTCAGGAACACCATCGGTTACACTGTAAAACTCTTGCCAACGCTCTAGTTCGTGTTGAAGCGCGGTAACCGCGTTCACGTCGGTTAAATCTAGTCCGCGAGAGTTATCACGTTCAGGTGCGTATAAACCACGTGGTGTTTTAATTAGTTTGTTGAAACGCACTTTAAGGCGCTGGGTTTTTTCCACCGGATCTTCAAGTAATGATTCAACCGGCTTTTCATCATCAACAATGGCGTTTACGAACGACGAGTTTGCGCCATTTTCTAATAAGCGACGCACTAGATAAGCTAATAAGTCTTCATGTTCACCCACAGGCGCATAAACACGGCACTGAATTTTTTCTTCGGTTACTACCGTATCGTAAAGGGTATCGCCCATGCCGTGTAAGCACTGGAACTCAAACCCTTCTTTATCGTCGCCAGCCAGTTCAATAATCACTGATGCAGAGTAGGCATTGTGAGTAGCAAATTGCGGGTACAAAGTATCGCGGTATTCTAATAATCGGTTTGCACAAGCATGGTAAGACACATCGGTAGATGACTTACGGGTAAACACAGGAAACTCTTCTAAGCCCGCTTGTTGGGTAAGCTTAATTTCCGTATCCCAGTAAGCGCCTTTTACCAATCGCACCATTAACGAACGGCCGACTTCTAACGAAAGCGCGCGTAAATGTTCAATTACATGAATAGCACGTTTTTGATAGGCTTGAACCGCTAAACCAAAGCCAGTCCATCCGTTTAAATCTTCATCACGGAATACCGCTTCAATGATATCGAGGGAAAGCTCTAAACGGTCAGCTTCTTCAGCGTCAACCGTTAAGCCAATATCGTACTCTTTAGCCAACATACACAAGGCTTTTAAGCGCGGCGGAATATCACGCATTGCGCGCTCTCTGTGTAAGAACTCAAAGCGTGGATGTATTGCCGACAACTTAACTGAAATACCTGGTGAGCGCTTAGGTCCACGGCCGTTAGCCGCTTTACCAATCACTTCAATAGCTTTAACGTAAGAATCATAATAACGGTCTGCATCTTCCATAGTGCGAGCGCCTTCGCCCAGCATGTCGTAGGAATATACATAGCCTTTGGTTTCTTTTTCCTTAGCACGCTCTACCGCATCTTTGATGGTTTCGCCCATCACAAACTGACGACCCATTACCCGCATGGCAATATTCATTGCGCGGCGGATAACCGGCTCACCTAAGCGACCCAAGGTTTTCTTCAACAGTCCAAACTGTTCTTTCTTGCGCTTGTCAGCATAATTGACCATGTTGCCAGTAAACAATAAGCCCCATGCTGAAGCGTTCACGAACAAAGAATCTGAATTGCCAAGGTGTGGTGTCCACTGCCCTTTAGATAATTTGTCGCGGATGAGTTCATCTTGCGTATCGCCATCAGGCACACGCAACAAGGCTTCAGCCAAACACATCAATACCACACCTTCTGAGGTGGATAGTGAATACTCATTTAACAACGCATCTACGCCACCATGGCCTTCTTGGTTTCGACGAATTTGCAGTACCATTTTACGGGCGCGTTCCCACGCACGACTTCTCGCACGAGGGTTTACCTCAGCAATGGGTAAAATTTGATCTACAGCCACAGATTCACTAATTCGATAGTAGTCTCGAATGCGCTGGCGTAGGGGAGATGTAGTATGAAGTGTGTCGTTAATGAGCATTGCAACCCTTTATTCGAATAGCTGTAGAAAATGGTTCCGGTAACGTAAAACTAGCATAACGTTACATGGAAAAAATGAATTAACAAGTAAAGCTAAGCTTTGCTTGAAGCGCCCCACCTAAAGTGGGCCGCGCTTGCGTCAATAGGTATTTAAACTTCGATCTTCTCAATGAAGATCACGATATCGCCGAAATTGCGCGGATACTAGCATAAATGCGTCTTTCGCCAAGCCCTCGCTGTCAACTTTTTGCGCCACTGTGATAGAGCGTCTAAGAACGCAGGTGAATAACATTTCACAGGGATTCAACTCACGGGTGGCACTCCACACCATGTTAAATAAATGTTTAAAAATATCTATTCAAGGCCAACAACTTCAATATAAGGTCTACACTAGATAATATAAAAACTGGAGGTTCCTGCTGATGTGGTTACGCAATTTTAGTTTAATTCAAAGGCTCAGTATCATTGTCGCGCTGACGGCGCTGTTGTTTTTGGTGCTAACCGGTGCGGTATTAAACCAGCACTACAAGGCGCTCAAAGAAAAGTCGTATAAAGAAAATCAACACCTGGTAGAAGTTGTTCATACCTTGCTTGCAAGCTTTGAATCCTTGGAAGGAGTAGATGAAGACGCCGCTAAACAACAGGCGCTGACCGCAGTTAGCCGCCTTAGATACGATGAGAGCAACTATTTTTGGATTCAAGATGCTACCCCTGCCATGGTCATGCACCCCATCAAACCATCGCTGAACGGGCAAGATTTACGAAGCTTTAAAGATGGAAACGGTAAAGCGTTTTTTGTGGAAATGGCCCAACTGGTTAAGTCTTCAGGCAGTGGCTTTGTTGATTATGTTTGGCCACTACCAGGTGAGGAAACGCCGGTAGACAAAATTTCGTATGTTAAAGAGTTCAAACCATGGGGTTGGACTGTAGGTTCAGGTATTTACTTATCCACTCTTGAAGCAGAGTACGCCAACTTACGCAATTTGCTTATCGTTATTTGTATTATTAGCGTGTTATTGGTGGTAGCGCTTATCTTCTATATTGGCGGCAGTATTGTTAAACCTGTCCATGAAGTCACTGAAAGAATGAAAGATATTGCCATGGGAGAGGGCGATTTAACACGGTCACTTCCAGAATCAGGCCACGATGAAATAACGCGCCTTGCTCGCTACTTCAATGAATACACCAATAAAATGCGGCAATCCTTGTTAGGTATACGTGAAAATATCACCGCCCTAACGCAGCAAGCCGTTCTGGTTGAAACCGTTAGCCAAGATAGCAATGACCAAGCGCAAAGCCAAAATGAAAATATGATGCAAGTTGCCGTGGCCATGGAACAAATGACCACCCAAATTCAGCAAGTGAGCCAAAATGCAGATACTGCTGAAACGAGTACTAGCGGCGCACGCGCCAATGTAGAACAAGGCACCAGCGTAGTAGAAAGTACCGTGAGTGATATTCGTTCTTTGACGTCGAACATTGAGAGCGTGAGCCATGTGGTGAGCGAGCTTGCCGAACAAACTAACAGTATTGGCGCTGTACTAGACGTTATTCGCGGCATTGCCGATCAAACTAACTTACTTGCACTGAATGCTGCTATTGAGGCCGCTCGCGCTGGGGAACAAGGCCGAGGGTTTGCCGTGGTGGCCGATGAAGTTCGTACGCTAGCCAGTCGTACAGGCCAAAGTACCGATGAAATTCAAGCGATGATTGAAAAGCTACAGAGCAATGCAAAAGCTGCTGTAGACGCCGTGCAAGTCAGTCAGAGTGCTTCAGCAAATACGGTGGACAATGCCAACAAAGCAAACGATAGCTTAAAAGAAGCCGACCGGCTTATGAATGAGATTTCAGGTATGAGTAGCCAAATAGCTCGTGCGACAGAACAACAGGCAGAGGCCGCCAATGAAGCCAATATTCGCATCAATGCCTTATCAGGTGCAGCTGATAACAGTCTAAAAACGGCGGAAAAATTAGCGAGTGCCAGTCAGGCACTAAAAGCTAGCTGTATGGCGATAAAAGAAATTGCCAGCAAATTTAAACTTTAGTGAACCAAATTAGTCGTAAAAAGGAAGGTATTCACAGGTTTATACTACTTCCTGCGTATGGAAGTATTTAAAGCGGTGCTTTAGACTGGTTATCTACATCGTTAGATAACCAGCTAAACGTCGTTTACAAGGAGTGATATATGAGCAGTGATAGTAAAGGGATCCCAATCAAGTATTGGGTATTGGGCTTTTTTGTTTTACTTATCTTAGTGTATGTTCTATTTGCTAATACCATTATTAAAGCCGTACTAGAATCGAAATTAGGCGAGTCTTATGGCGCAGAAGTCAACATTGCCGAATTTGATCACTCTTTATATCCTACCACTGTTACTCTTAAAGGCATTGGCTTAACCAACGCAACAAAGCCTTCTCACAATCAAGTGCTAGTTGGCGAAGCAAATGCTGACGTTGCCCTAATGCCGCTGCTTTCCAATCAAGTTGTGGTAAACAACCTGAACTTACTTGATGTGCAATTTGACCAAGTCCGTGAGCACGAAGGTGAAGTTTACCGGGTGCCTGAAAGCTCACTGTCCTACGATGAAATTAAAGCAAAAGCCAAAGAAGCAGTGCCTTCTGTAGACGAACTGCTTGCCCGTAATCCATTAAAAACGACCGCCGCTGTTGCCGAGGCAAAAGAAGCCTACGCCACCTATTCTGAAGGCTTGAAGCAAGAATATGAAAACTTGCCTGATAAAGAACGCATCGACTATTACAAAACCCAGGTTGCTGCGCTTAAAGAAACGAATTACAAAGATCCACAAGCCCTCATTCAAGCTAAGTCGTCGTTAGATAAGCTAAAAGAAGAAATGAGTGCAGATCGTGCGCTTATTAGCAGCTTTACCGAAAAAGCGTCGAATGCTAAGAGTGCGTTGAGCAACTCGGTAAAGGCCTTAAAAGAAGCGCCTAGTGAAGATTATGCATTACTTAAAGGCGTGATTGCGGGCGATGAAGCGGCACTATCTCAAGTGACTTACTTTGTATTTGGCGACAAAGCTGCTGAATACTCAGAGTACCTAATGTCGGCCATGCAAATTGTGATGCCCCTACTCCAAGGCGGTGATACACCCGAAGAACCTGCTGCCGATATGCCTTCTATTTTGGTGAAGCAAGCTAATGTGTCTGTGCTTTGGCAAAACGAGTCGATAAGTAGCTCATGGCAGAACATTACCAACACCCACAGTGTGTTTGGAGACCCAACGACCTTTACCATTGAAGCAGCTGGCGACATGCTTAAGCAATTTACCTCAAGTGGTGAATTCTGGATTGATGAAAGTGGCGTAGATGCGAGCCAAGTATGGGAGTTAGCTGGGGTAAATATGTCAAATATTCCAGTAAGCGGTAATGAAACCCTTAACGCCGTGATGAAAACTGCACTCATGGCAACCACAGGCTCAATGGAAGTGGTTGATAACCAGCTAAGCGGCAACGGTAAGGTTAACTTGCAAGAGTTAGTGATGGAAGCCACAGGTACAAGCGACGTGACAAGCGCGATTGCCTCGGCACTTCAATCGTTAAGTAGTTTATCGATGACCATGCTACTTGATGGCACTTTAGCTAACCCTGGGTTTAATATTAAGTCAGATTTAGACAATAAACTGGCCCAAGCTGCGATTTCTCAGCTCACCGCGTCTCAGCAAGATAAGCTTGATGAACTTAATACCAAGCTAAATGCGATGGTTGCCAGTGAACAAGATGCCCTATCAGGTGAATTAGTCGATATTAATTCAATGCTAAGTGCGGCACAGGGCGACAGCGGGGCCTTACAAGAACTACTTCAAAGCCAATTGAGCAGTGTGGTTGAAGAACAAAAGAATAAATTGTTCGACAAACTCAAAGGGAAATTAGGGCAAGGTGAATAAAGCACCTTTGATTCCTAAGCCCTTCGCGGCATAATAGGTCATAACGTAGAGGGCAGTTTACTGCCCTTTTTAAATTTTCCTCCGCTTACCGGTTTTTAGGTGATTTTGTGTGGCAAGATAAATGGCTTTCTATTGTACTCATCACCCTATTAGGGTTGTTGCAGTATCGGCTATGGTTTGGGAAAAACAGTATTCCTGACTATCTTAGTCGAGAGCAGGAAGTAAAAGCTCAAGCCCAACAAAACGCAAACCTTGCGCAGCGAAATGCCTTGCTAAACGCAGATATCACCGACCTTAAAGTAGGTTTAGAAGCCATTGAAGAGCGTGCTCGCAATGAATTAGGTCTGATTAAGCAAGGGGAAACTTTTTACCGGATTTTACCGCCAGAAACTAAGTGAGTAACATGACATCCTCCTCTGTGGTTGCGGTTATTCCCGCAGCTGGAATTGGCAGCCGAATGCAGGCTGATCGCCCCAAACAGTATTTAACCCTTCAAGGGAAAACGATTCTTGAACACACCGTTGAAATACTGCTAAACCATCACGCCATCGATTACCTTGTTATTGCCATTAGCCCTCACGACACCTACTTCCCTTCTCTTGCCATTGCTAAGAATCCGAAGGTTAAAGTCGTAGAAGGTGGCAATGAACGGGCTGACTCTGTGCTGAATGCCGTAAACACCCTGCCAGAAAATACGTGGGCATTAGTGCACGATGCCGCGCGTCCTTGCGTAAGTGCTCATGACATTACTCAATTGCTAACGGTGATGAATAATGAACAGGTAGCAGGCGGTATTTTAGCGTCTCGGGTACGAGATACCATGAAACGAGGTGCCGATAGCCAGGCTGCTAATGCCAATTTTCCAACGGTTCTTCATACTGAAAGTAGAGAAAATTTATGGCATGCCCTTACGCCGCAGTTGTTTCCCACTACGCTGCTTAAGAACGCGTTATACGATGGGCTCGCCGCTGGCGCATCCATTACCGATGAAGCATCGGCCATAGAATACAGCGGGTACAAGGTTGCACTTATTGATAGCGACCCAGCCAATATTAAAATAACCCACCCTGGGGATTTACCCTTGGCAGATTTTTACTTACATCAACGACAGAAGGCACAAGTAGAATGCGAATAGGACACGGTTTCGACGTTCATAAATTTGGTGGTAACGGCCCCATTCTTATTGGTGGTGTAAGCATTGACTATGAACAAGGCCTAGTCGCCCATTCTGATGGCGACGTATTACTACATGCGTTATGCGACGCTTTACTTGGCGCTGCAGCCCTAGGTGATATTGGCAAACATTTTCCCGATACTGATGACGCCTATTCAGGTGCCGATAGTCGTGTACTACTCAGGCATGTGGTTCACGTAGTCAATGAAAAAGGCTATACCTTAGGCAATGCCGATATGACCATAGTGGCGCAAGCCCCAAAAATGGCACCACACATTCAGGCCATGCGAGAAATCATAGCCAAAGACTGTCATTGCGAGCTTGATGCAATCAACGTAAAAGCGACTACGACAGAAAAGTTAGGATATACAGGCAGAAAGGAAGGCATTGCTGCACATGCGGTCGTGTTACTGGAAAAGATATGAAACCATTACATACTCAACACTGGAATTACTACTTCAATAAACCCGTTTCAACTGGCTTATTTAAATTCCAACCTGATGACTTTCAGGTTGTGGAAGACTTAGGTTATGAACCCTGCGGTGAAGGCGAGCATCAATTCATTTTTGTAGAGAAAATGAATACCAATACTGCTTTTGTGGCTGAACAACTGGCTCGCTATACCAAATTGCCCCTTCGCCAAGTAACTTATGCTGGCCGCAAAGATAAGTATGCTCTTACCCGTCAGTGGTTTGGTTTGCATGCACCAGGGCAAGCTGATTTCGATTTTAGCGATTTTGAGCTAGAAGATGTGCGGGTTATTAAGCAAACTCGCCACAATAGAAAACTTCGTACCGGTCAATTAAAAGGTAATGCCTTCACCATTACGCTGCGTCAAGTTGTACACCCTGAAGCCATTGAAGAACGCCTGCAGGAAATCGCCAAACATGGTGTGCCTAATTATTATGGCGAACAGCGCTTTGGGGTCATGCGTGTGAACGAGCAAGGTGAAGTGCAGCGCGGTGGCAACCTTGCCATGGCTGAGCGGATGATAAACGGTGAAACCATTCGTCATAGAAATAAGCGCTCTATGGCATTATCGGCCTTGCGTAGCTGGCTATTCAATGAGGTCATCTCTACTCGTTTAGAAAACGAGACCTTCGATAAAGTACTTACCGGTGATGCCTTGGTATTAACCGGCTCAAACAGTTTCTTTATTGACGATGACAAGCAGCAAGGCAGTCAGCAACGTTATGAAGACAAAGATGTATGTCCTTCGGCACCGCTTTGGGGAAAGGGTGACTTAGTTACCACATCAGAAGCAAACGCTACGGAGGAGAAAGTAGCGACGGGCCATCCTGAAGTTATCGACTTCCTAGGGCAATGTGGCTTCGAGCAAGAACGTCGTGCAATAAAAATATGGCCATCGCAACTTGAATGGCAAAGTAAGGGTGATACATTAACCCTATCTTTTTCATTACCTAGCGGTTGTTTTGCCACATCCGTACTTAGGGAATGTGTTGAAACCGTTTCTCCCATTCACAGTATTTAGTTGAGATTGCATGAAAATCCTAATGAGTAACGATGATGGTGTGTTTGCAAAAGGCTTAGCTATTTTGCACAAAACCATCGCCAGCGAGCACGATATTACTGTTATCGCCCCCGATCGTAACTGTAGCGGCGCAAGTAACGCCCTTTCGTTACATCAACCCCTTCGTATTCAACGCATGGACAGTGGCTTTTATTCTGTCAATGGCACGCCATCAGACTGTGTTCATTTAGGTATCAGCCGAATATTAAAAGATGACCCCGAACTGGTGGTATCTGGCATTAATCATGGTGCTAACTTAGGCGATGATGTAGTTTATTCAGGTACGGTAGCCGCGGCGACGGAAGGGCGATATATGGGCTTGCCTGCCATTGCCGTGTCGCTTGCCAGTAAGAAAGGTGAGAACTTTGAAACAGCAGCTCGAGTAGTGCTAGATATTATCCGTAAACTTCAATCTCATCCTTTACCTGCAAATCAAATTTTGAACGTAAATGTTCCTGATATACCCTATGATGAACTTAAAGGTATAGAAGTTACCAGACAGGGTCGCCGACATCGTGCTGAACCTATGTTTGAAGATAAAGACCCGTTTGGTCAAACCATCTATTGGTATGGCCCAGCAGGTTCAGAACAAGATGCAGGCCCAGGTACAGACTTTCACGCAGTGGCAAACGGATATTGCTCCGTTACCCCGCTGAGTGTAGATATGACTGCCTACCAAAGCTTAGACAATATGAAAGAATGGTTAGCCAAATAACCGAATAATGCGCGGCCGATAATAAGGATAATAAGCACCACCATGAGAGCCTCCAGAAAAGGGGATGCGCTAGCACAGCTGCTTTATGATGAAGGGATCCGTTCGCAGCCTGTGCTCAATGCCATTGCCGGTACACCCCGGGAAACATTCTTACCTGATGCGCTTAAGCATAAAGCCTATCAGAATACTGCGCTGCCTATCGGGCAGGGGCAAACCATTTCGCAACCCTATATTGTTGCGAAAATGACTGAACTGCTGCTAGATAGTCCGAATAAACCTGAAAAAGTGTTAGAAATTGGTACAGGTTCTGGTTATCAGACCGCTATTCTTGCACAGCTTTTTTCGGCTGTATTCAGCGTAGAACGAATCAAATCGCTACAGTTTCATGCAAAAAGACGGATGAACCAACTCGATTTACATAATATTGCCATGAAGCATGGTGATGGATGGAAAGGGTGGACATCTAAAGGTCCTTACGATGCCATTATTGTGACGGCTGCGGCCAGTAGTTTGCCGCAAGATTTATGCGATCAATTAAAAGAAGGAGGCCGCCTGATCATTCCCGTAGGAAATGAACAGCAGTCTCTATTGTGTATCGACAGGATAGAAGGCGAGCTAAAAACCACCACAATAGAAGCGGTGCGTTTTGTTCCCTTAGTAGCAGGAGAGCTATTGTGAAATTGTTCGAGCCAATGTACGACATGGCACTTCGATGGGCTAGACACCGCCATGCGGTTAAATATTTAGGCGGGCTTAGTTTTGCTGAGTCAGTATTTTTCCCAATTCCACCTGATGTCATGCTTGCGCCCATGTCGTTGTCTCAACCGGACAAAGCGTGGCGCTTCGCGCTTATTACTACGCTTGCGTCTATTTTTGGGGGGATAGCGGGTTATTGGCTGGGGTATTTTGCCTTTGATGCATGGTTAGCGCCTATCATTGAAAGTTGGGGCTATACCCACAAAATAGAAACTGCGACGCAGTGGTTTGCCGATTACGGCGTTTGGGTGGTGTTTGTAGCGGGGTTCTCCCCTATTCCCTATAAAGTCTTCACTACCAGTGCTGGCTTTCTACAAATGGCGTTCTTTCCGTTTCTTATTGCCTCTGCGGTAGGCCGTGGCGCAAGATTTTTCTTGGTCGCAGGACTTATGCGCTGGGGCGGCGCCCCTATGGAAGCAAAGCTACGCCAATATGTGGAAGTATTAGGCTGGGCAGTGGTGCTATTGGCTGTTGCCGCTTACCTTATCTTGCGATAATAGCAGAGCGATGTCATACCGCTTAGTTCTGATTGGTGCTGTGCTACTGCTACTACAAAGTTGCAGTAGCCGAACCGGCCCTGCCCCCGTTGTTCTATTAAATAGTCAAGCAGATCAAGAGTCTGGTGGATTCACATCAGATACCTATAAAGTACAGCCAGGAGACACCCTTTTTGGCATCGCTTGGTATACCGGAAATGACTATCGAGATATCGCTAAATTTAACAGTTTATCAGAACCTTATCGTATTTTCCCTGGTCAAGAATTACGCATCACTCCCCCCCCTAAAATTGTAAAGATTTCGACAAGATCCAAGCCGCAGACCACTCAGTCAGCAGATCCGACCACGACAACAGTAGACAAAAGTTTGATTGACCCCCCCAAACCACGGGCGTATGGTGAAGGTGAAAAAGTTGTTAAGCGACAAAACGTTACGAGCGTCAACAGGCCGTCAGAAAGCGTCAAAATAACGGCAGCCAATAGTTTTCCTAACAAGGTAAAGAAGTGGGTTTGGCCTACCAAAGGTAGGGTTGTTGAAACGTTCAGTAAGTCAGAGTCGGGCAACAAAGGAATTGATATCGCTGCGGCAAAAGGTACATCGATACACGCGGCAGCAGATGGAAAAGTTGTTTATTCAGGAAGCGCCTTAAGAGGCTACGGTAATTTGGTTATTATCAAACATACCGACACCTTTTTAAGTGCCTACGCATACAACGACAACATTATCGTTAAAGAACGAGACTGGGTGTCAGCGGGGCAAAAAATCGCCACCATGGGTGACAGCGGAACAAATTCGGTAAAACTTCATTTTGAAGTTAGGTATCGTGGAAAGTCTTTAGACCCACTGCGTTATCTGCCAGCTACACGACCATAATAATAACAAATAACAATAAGAAACGAATTAAGGAGAAACGTCGTAAGGTAAACCTTGAAGCAGGAGATTCATTGTGGGTCATATAAATCAAAGCCTAGAATCAAATACGAAAGATGACTTAAATGTCATTGATATACCAGCCGATCTGAAAACAGATAAAATAATATCTGATGACACTGACACCAATTCAGAAGAATTAGTGTTAAGCCAAGACGACCAACCAAAAAATCTAGACGCCACACAGTTATATCTAGGTGAAATCGGCTTCTCGCCTCTGCTTAGTGCAGAAGAAGAAGTGTTTTTCGCCAGAAAGGCTCTACGTGGATGTGAAGCCTCACGCAAGCGCATGATTGTTAGCAATTTACGCCTAGTAGTGAAAATAGCGCGTCGATACAACAACCGCGGTCTTGCCCTGTTAGATTTAATCGAAGAAGGGAATCTAGGACTTATACGTGCTGTTGAAAAGTTCGATCCCGAACGTGGTTTTCGTTTTTCAACGTACGCAACCTGGTGGATAAGACAAACCATTGAACGCGCAATTATGAATCAAACGCGCACGATTCGGTTACCTATCCATGTTGTAAAAGAACTTAATGTATATTTACGTGCAGCTCGTGAGTTATCTCAGAAACTCGATCACGAACCTACTGCTGAAGAAATTGCACTTGCCTTAGACAAACCTGTCGAAGACGTTACCAAGATGCTGCGACTTAATGAACGTATTACGTCGGTAGATACCCCAATTGGTGGCGAAAACGATAAAGCGTTGTTAGATATTCTAGCCGATGAAAAAGAATTCGGTCCAGAAGAGAACTTACAAGACTCAGACATCAAATCAAATATTGTTGGCTGGCTGGAAGAACTCAACCCTAAGCAACGTGAAGTGTTGGCAAGACGCTTTGGATTAATGGGTTATGAGCCCTCAACGCTTGAAGATGTGGGTGCTGAAATTGGTCTTACTCGTGAACGAGTTCGTCAAATTCAAGTAGAGGCATTACGTCGATTGCGAGACATTCTAGGCCACCAAGGCCTATCGCTAGAAAATTTATTTAACCAAATGAATTAATAGCACATTGTACTAACACCATGCCGAGGCGCATTTTGCCCTCGGCATTTTTGTTTGTAGTCTTAAACCCTGGTTAAACTCACAAAAGTGTAGTTATGTGGGTTCTTCTCATCAGCGGTGTGCTCCTCACGGCTTTTCTCTTTCCAATGGCCATGGGCATCATAATCAGGAAACTGTGTATCGCCTTCTACTGCCAAATTAATAAATGTTAGGTGCAAAGTATCAGCCTTATCTAAAAACGCCTGATAAATGGTGCCACCACCAATAATCATAACCTCATCTGGGTGACTCTCTAATGCTGAAGCATATTCGATAGCCGCTTCAGGTGATGATACAACCGACGCGTCTGGCAAACTGTAAGCGCTGTTTGTAGTGATAACAATATTCGGTCTTCCCGGCAAAGCGCGTCCGATAGACTCATAGGTTTTACGCCCCATAATGACAGGCTTACCCATGGTTACTTGTTTGAAATGTTTCAAATCTGCTGGCAAATGCCAAGGCATGTCGTTATCAGCTCCGATAACACGGTTATTAGCCATCGCGGCAATCATCGCAATTTTCATAGTAATACTGACCAAAAGTGTTTCAATTGCACCTATGATAACTGATTAAAACCGAGGCGATAACACCCTTCGACTTACCTGCCCCAGTTACTATGAATTTAAACAAACCTAGCCACTTTTCTGTCCTGTTTATTTTCTCATTTTTGACTTACTTAGATACAGATCAAATAGTCTTCCTCTTTCTCCTTTCTCCTTTCTCCTTTCTCCCCATATGGTCTGCTGGGCCTTATTGTCTACTGCGCGTTGCTAGGGTGAAAAAAGCGAGACGAGTCAATCTTAATTACGAACCACATGCAAATAAAAACAATTATCATTTGCGATAATATACTATATCGTCTAGGGTGTAATTAGGAGGGCAAGCAAATGCAAATAACTTACTTGTGTGCAAAACACGAAGATTGGATTTACAACAACCCGGAGCAAGCGCTTCACTTTATGGCCAGAGACGAGATGCAAGGCACGCTTTTACTGCACTGCGGACAATACACAGAAGCTATTCCTTACTTAGGTTGCGCTTTTGATATTGCGGTTATTCTCTTAGAAGTAGATGGGGGTGAAAACGATGCCTTGATACATAAAGTAAAAAGTTTAGCCGGGTTATTAGAGGAAACTTATTACCACCTAAACCTTCCCAATTACAGAAACGCCATATTGGACAGAACGCATTCAGTTTTACAAGCCACAGAATCGGCTCTGTTATCAGCGTTTTTACTTAAATCTGTACATCAGTAAGCTGATAAAAATACTTACCAGCTTGGCATGTAAACTGTGTATTTAAAAAAATCAGAAGCTTTTAATAAAAAACCGCTAGTTTTCGCAAACTAGCGGTTTTAATGTTGTTCGTTTAGCACTGAAATAAGCGTGCATGCTTTTTTAGTTAACGACGGTACTCAACTTCTACATCGTAGTCATCTTCGTCCCAATCTTCATCATCGTCTAAGTCATCACTTAAATTGTCTTCGAAGTCGTCGCCTAAGTCAGCTTCTTGTGCTTCTAACGTATTACGATGGTAAGTATCCCACTTGAACTCAACATCTTTCGTTTCTTCTTCTGCAATAACTTCGGTTGGAAGCGTATCGATGAAGTCCATGATTTCTCGGCAAAGCGGCTCTAAGCCAATCTTCTGGAAAGCAGATATTTGGTATATTGGGCCTTCCCAACCAATTTGTGCGGCAATTTCTTTGCAGCGCTCATTGGCTTCTTCTTCAAGCATCAAATCGACTTTGTTAAACACTAACCAGCGAGGTTTACTTGCTAATTTAGGGTTGTACTTTTCGAGCTCTTCAACAATAGCCTTGGCATTTTCAGCTGGATCGCTTTCATCCACAGGCATAATGTCTACAACATGAAGCAGTATACGGCAGCGCTCTAAATGCTTAAGGAAACGAATACCTAAACCTGCGCCGTCAGCTGCACCTTCAATAAGCCCAGGAATGTCGGCTACTACGAAGCTGCGCTGTGCGTCTTGACGAACTACACCTAGGTTTGGTACTAGCGTAGTAAACGGGTAATCGGCCACTTTAGGCTTAGCTGCAGATACAGAGCGGATAAACGTAGATTTACCTGCATTCGGCATACCTAGTAAACCCACATCGGCCAATAGCATTAATTCGAGTTTTAAATTACGAATTTCGCCTGGCGTACCGTTGGTTTTATGACGTGGTGCACGGTTAGTACTGCTCTTAAAACGCGCATTACCTAAACCGTGAAACCCACCTTGTGCCACTTTAAGCTGTTGCCCATGACGAGTAAGGTCGCCAAGTACTTCACCGGTATCGCTGTCGGTAGCTCGGGTTCCTACTGGAACACTTACCGTTAAATCTTTACCGCCACGGCCAATACAGTTAGCGCCTTGACCATTTTGGCCACGCTCTGCACGGTGGAAACGCTCGAAACGATAGTCGATCAATGTATTCAGGTTTTCATCGGCAAGAAGAAAAACACTACCGCCGTCGCCCCCGTCGCCACCATCAGGGCCACCTTTGGGAACATATTTTTCCCTTCTAAAGCCAATTACGCCGTTGCCGCCGTCACCGGCTTCAACACGAATTTCAGCTTCATCTACAAATTTCATTTATCACTCCGGGCATTGTTGCCGTAGGGGTTATTTATACTCAGTATTTAACTACTAAGTTTACACCAAATTGTTATGTACTGCCCAGATACTAAAGCTCGGGTTTCCATAAAACAAAAAACCCCGCAAGCGCGGGGTTTTTCTAAGCCTGTTCGGCGAGTAGCTAAGGCGCTTACTCTGCTACGATGCTTACAAATTTACGGTTGTTCGGTCCTTTAACATCAAACTGAACTTTACCGCTTTTTAATGCAAACAACGTGTGGTCTTTACCGATACCCATGTTGTCACCAGCGTGGAAACGAGTACCACGTTGACGAACAATGATGTTACCAGCAAGAACAGATTCTCCACCAAAGCGTTTAACACCTAGGCGTTTACTCTCTGAATCACGACCGTTTTTGGTACTACCACCAGCTTTTTTATGTGCCATGTGTTCGTGCTCCTATTAAGCGTTAATGCCAGTAATTTTCACTTCCGTGAACCACTGACGGTGACCCATCTGCTTACGTGAATGCTTACGACGACGGAACTTAACGATTTTAATTTTATCGCCACGACCGTGTGTAACCACCTCAGCAGTCACCTTACCACCAGCAACGTTTGGTGTGCCGATTTTTACGTCGTCACCGTTGCTTACCATTAAAACTTTGTCGAATTCAATCGTGTCACCTGGGGCAACTTCGATTTTTTCTAGACGAACGGTTTGGCCTTCGGCCACACGGTGTTGTTTACCGCCACTTTGGAAAACCGCGTACATAGTTAACTCCGCTCTGCGTCACTGACGCAATCAATTCAAAAAACAGGGCGCGAATTGTACGTGAAACATCCGCAAATCACAACCCCGATTCTGATAAAAGTAGATTATTTTTCCAACATGGGTGAATTTTTGCGTGAATTCACCCAAAAATGCACGTTGTCACACTTAGAAAACAGCGCTAAGTAAATGGACAAACGGTAAAATTCGAGATGATAACCGCCAAATTCGATAAGCATTTATAACTAATAAAAGCATGGAATGCGTTATCTGTAGATGGAAAATCGAATACGATCCAACCGCGCCGATCTGATCATAAAAACGCGCATAAACCGCGCCTTTAAATCACCGTGATCAAAACGATCGAATAACAGATCCGAGATTGTAGCATTTTGATCTGAACTTCGCAGCTAGCAAAAAGAATATTTCTGAAAATACACATTTCACATCAAAATTGAGTGATAGCACCTATAATGAGACTTAACGTAAGTATATTAAGTATATATTAACGACTGATTGATAATTGGCTGTGCAATTCCCGAAGATATGTTCACCGTGACCTTTTCAAGACATGTCGACTGCGATTCGGTTGAATTGGCTGGGTAATACGTTTAATTCGGTAGCCAATGCGTTTAATTCGGTGGCCAATGCGTTTAATTCGGTGGCCAATGCGTTTAATTGGGTGGCTAATGTGTTTAATTGGGTGGATAGTACAGCGCATTCAGGTACAATCAGCCCCTATAATTGCCTAAGAAATGAATAAGTTTTTACGCCCATGCCAATGGATATAAATCAAATACGCGCGCTATCAAACGATGATATGCAAGCGGTTAACCACTTGATTCAACAGCAAGTCGACTCTGACGTTGCACTTATTAATCAATTGGGATTCTACATTGTTAATAGTGGCGGTAAGCGCCTTCGCCCATTACTTACCGTGTTAAGTGCACGTGCAATGGGCATTGAAAATGCTGACCACCATACCCTCGCCGCTATTGTTGAATTTATACATACCGCCACCTTGTTGCACGACGATGTGGTAGATGAATCGACCATGCGACGCGGACGTGAAACCGCTAACGCCGTATTTGGTAACCAAGCATCAGTTTTAGTAGGTGACTTTCTATATACCCGCTCATTTCAGATGATGGTAAGTTTAAAACGCATGCGTGTTATGGACATTTTATCTGAAGCAACCAATCAAATTGCCGAGGGTGAAGTATTGCAGTTAATGAACTGCAACGATGCCTCTACCACAGAAGCACGGTATTTCGACGTAATTTACGGTAAAACCGCCCGCTTGTTTGAAGCGGCTACGCAACTGGCAGCGGTATTGACCGACCAACCAGAAAACGTAGAGCATGCCATGCAAGAATACGGCAAGCACTTAGGCACCGCCTTTCAGTTAGCCGACGATATTCTAGATTACATGGCCGACAGTGATGAAATGGGCAAAAACGCAGGTGATGATCTAGCGGAAGGAAAGCCTACGCTACCTTTGCTATATGCAATGTGGAATACCGACAGTGAAGAAGATAAAGCCCTTATTCGCGATGCCATAGAGCAAAGCAACGGTTTACCTCACCTTACCCGCATTCAACAAATCATGGAAAGCACTGGGGCACTCGATTACACCCGCACGTGTGCCAACAACGAAGTGAAAATGGCCATTGATAGTTTATCTATTATTCCAGATTCACCTTACAAAGAGGCATTGATTGCTCTTGCTCATATCTCGGTAGAACGCACTAGTTAGTGCGTTAACCCGCTTCAAGCATAGCGCCCACCAGCCCCACTAAAAAGCCAAGTATTGCGCCTAAGGGGGGTAACCAATGGTTTTCCATGCGAATACCAGGGGCTATGTCTTGAAATACTGAATACAAAATTCCCCCTGCTGCAAATAGCATAATGCCACTCATGATGACGGGGAAATCTGCCAAATAATAAAACCCTACTGCGCTCATTATTGGGCCAAGTAAGCTCATCAATACAAAAATCCAAATAAGCTTAGTACTACGGTTTTTGTTTGCTGGGGTCATTTCACGATAAGCATTAAACCCTTCTGGTAGATTTTGTACTGCTATTAACACGCCTAACAACATAGTACCTCCACCTAGTGCGGCAGTGGTGCCTAGCGCTACCGATTCTGGCACAAAATCACTTAACATGGCGGCAAGTTGGCTTCCTGCGGTTTTCTTTTTTGCCAGATAAATATCCAACGCCATAAAGGCAAGTGCCCCGCCGACAAAACAACTACACGCCATTAAAACCGATACGTCTTTGATACCTTCAGGCACCAACACTAATGCTACCGCTGAAATTAACGCACCCGCCCCCAAGGCTAAAATACCGTGACGCAATTCTTGTTCTAACCACTTAGGACGGAAGCCTTTTACCTTAGATAAGAGCGCACCAGCAGGCATAGCGAGGCCAGCTAAGGTTGCCACTATAATGAGATTTAGAATATCGGGTTGCTGCATGTCTGCTCCCTATGCCTTGAGTCGTTCCATTACTTAGCCTAACACTATTGGTAAAGTGCTTAATAACCATAAAAAAAGACAGCTCAAGTGGCTGTCTTTTTTCATTGTTCTCGCTGAGCGCATCTATAATTTTTAAGCCTAACGCTATTAATCATAGAGTGATGCGTGGCGATGAGATCATTTTAAATTAAGATCTCGGGTCATGTTTTCGTTCTTATCGCGGTGCACAATGATATTGTCTTCAATGCGAATACCACCGAATGGACGATACGTATCTACCGTATCCCAATTGATGTATTTCGACGCTGGGGTGGCTTTTAAGTCTCTGAGCAAGCTGTCAATAAAATACAAACCAGGCTCGATGGTAAACACCTGGCGCGCTTCAATCATGCGCGTACAACGTAAGAAAGGATGATCTTCAGGGGCAGGCTTAGGTGTACCTCTGTCGTCATTTACCAAACCACCTACATCGTGTACTTGCAGCCCTAAAAAGTGGCCAATGCCGTGAGGGAAGAACGTTCGCGTAATACCTTGTTCAACAATATCTGCCGCCGGAAGATTCACAATGCCTGTGTCTTGTAGGATTTGAGCTATACCTGCATGGGCAAGCAAATGAATATCGGTATAGGCGACACTTGGCTTAAGCGAATCTACCAAGGTTAGCGTAACTTTATCCACGGCTTGAATAAGGTCTGAAAATAGCGTCGAGTTTTGACTGTAGGTTCGGGTGATATCAGCAGCATAACCGTGATAATTTGCTCCTGCATCAATTAAGAAAGAACGAGACTGCTTTGGGGCAATGGTATCGCACTGCATGTAATGCAGAATTGCCGCGTGTTCGTTTAGCGCAATAATACTTGTGTAAGGCACGTCGTTATCGCCTTGGCGGCACGCTGCGCTGTACGCTAAATTAATATCAAATTCACTTTTGCCTTCAATAAAGGCTTGCTCTGCCGCTTTGTGCCCTGCTACCGCCAGCTTGTTTGCTTCACGCATACACTCTAGTTCGTAATCGGTTTTATACGCCCGTTGGTAATGCAAATAATGCAGCACTCTATCTGGGTTTACGTTTTCAAACCCTAATGCTTTAGCTACTTCAATGTATTCTCCAACATAAGCAAAACCACGCTTATCGTAAGGCAGGTGCTTCTCGACAGCATCGGCTTGTTGAAGCAAAATAATATTGAAGCTGTCGGTCCAAAAATCTTGTGGCTCTGGCGGTACTTTGTGCCAGAAGTCTTCTGGGCGATAAAAAATAAGGGTAGGCTTATCTTCACCATTAACCACTAACCAGCAATTGGGGTTATCGATAACCGGCACCCATGCTTTAAATTGTGGGTTTACCTTAAATGGATAATGGTTATCGTCTAAGAACAAGCGCTTGCCTTGCCCTGAATGGATGACTAACCCTTCTAGCCCTTCACGCTGAAGTGCTTCGCGAGTGCGAGATTGAAGTTCATCGATATGTTGCTGATAGCTTGCCTGATGTTTTGACATAACACCTCATTTAAGTTTTTTGATTTGCATGGCTAACTGGCCTTCTTCAATGAGCAACGCGTTACCAGCCGTTTCAAATCGCAGGTTCTACGCTAGCTTCACTAAGTGCGAGAAGTGAATAATATTAGCCATTGTCGTTAAGTGTGCTTCTCTTCTAAGGCGACTTGAGTACGCTCTCTTAAAGGAGAATAGTGTACCACGATAGCCGCTTAGCTTTCACCGAGCGGCTTGTATCATTAGTTAAACATCTGCGCTAGTGAGGCGCTAATTGCAAGGTTCCCGTTACAGGGTGGGTGCTAACTGCACTTGATGAAGGAATAACATCTTGGGTAAGCTGCGGAAACACGTTTTTATTTTCACCCAGCTGATGCTCGTAAATATACTGATAAGCCAATACCGCTTTTACGTAACTACGGGTTTCTTTGTAAGGAATATTCTCAATCCAAATGTCCACTGGCAACGCTTCGCCTGCGGGTAACCATTCCAACACTTTACGCCAGCCAGCGTTATACGACGCCGACACCAATACAGGATTATTATCAAGTTTATCGCCTAGATAACGTAAATACTGCACACCGTAGTCGAGATTATTCTCAACTTGAAACAAGGTATGTCGACTGACTTTCTTTTTGGCTAAGTATTGCGCGGTACCTGGCATAAGTTGCATTAACCCTGCCGCGCCCACCGGCGATACTGCGTCTACCATGAAAGAGCTTTCACGACGGGCGATTGCCATCGCAAACGCTTTTGATACGTCGTAGGTTTCACTCTTTTCACTAAATTGTGACTCGAACGCCAAGGGGAAACGACGCTCAACATCGTCCCAATAACCACTTTTAGCGAAACTGATGATGGCTTGGTCGTATATACCCCACTCGTAAGCCAGCACTCCTGCATCAGTCACTTGTGAATCGGGTAAATTCGATAGCAAATAGCGCCACTCTCGACGCGCACTCGTAGAACGCTCTAAACGGTAAAATTCCGTTGCCCGTTGGGTAGCGGGGGTATTCGCAATAGCGTGCACCGCACTTTGCACCCGAGGCGCTGGCGTATATGCCAAATTAGGCTGACTATTAATACGGGCACTCGCCATAAAACCATAATAATTGCGTTCGGTGGACAGTTGCTGATACATCACCGTAGCCTGCATCACATTCCCTAGTTCTTCGAGCGCGCGGGCTTTCCAATAGCGGAAGTTTTCCTCTTGCTGGAGTTCAGGACTGGCGGCATCAATCACATCGACGACCCGCTGCCATTGTTTGCCGCGAAGCAAAAACGACACATGCCAAAATTTCACATCATCGCTAGCACCTGCGATATCGGCCTTATCTAGCCATTCATGGGCTTCAGGTAAGAAATCTAAAGTCGCGCTTAAGGCAATAGCCCGTTGAATAATATGTAATTCAGGCTCTGAGAAAATGTTTTTCGGGGCGTAGGTATTGTAAGCCTTTATTGCCGCTTTAGGGTTTCTCCACGCCAGTTTTTCTATACCCCAGGTTAATATTTCAGCTTCGCTGTTTTTGTGTTTCAAAGGAAACAGGCGGGTTCGGTTAACTAAACTTACATCACGTGATACCGATGACCACGCATCGGCTAAATACTGATGACTAGTGGGCAATTGGCGTTTTAAATAAGGAATAATGCGGCGATTATCTTCTTTCGCTGCAATGGCAATACGCTTAACCACTTTATCTGGCGTCATGAGGCCATTGCTTCGCCACTTTGCAAATAGAGGGTCGCATTCATCGGGCTGCGACTGGCCGCTGTACCAAAGAGGGTCTACATCCGTTAGCACAGGTTTGGGATCGTCGGTACGTTTTAATTTGTAACCCAAGGCTTGGCAGGTAAGTTTAGCGCCCATGCCATCACGATAACTACTTAAAAACGCGTTTTCGTGGCCTTGAGAAGATAGGTAGTTCAGCCATCTATAGCGCAAACCATAACTAACAGGTTGCCCCGCGTAATCTTCTAGAAACTGTTCTACTTCACGCTGAGTTTTAAGCGACATGGTGCGTTCTAATCGCAAACGAAGTAGATACGGATAGAGTGGATAATTCGCCAACCCGTAAATTTCTGCGTCTAAATCTTCTAAACGTCTTTTCGGTAGGGTTCGTAAGCTTTTTTCTAAAATTAAGAAACGTGCCCGCTCATCGGCGTAGATGTCATCAGGGAATAGCGGCGAAACTTGCGCATGGCTTAGCTGAAGGCAGCTTGAAATAGCCACTATCGTAAATAACCCCAATGGCTTATGCAAAGGCAACTGCTTGAAAAATGCGAGTGCAGTTGGAAAAAAATTTATTCCTACTTTATACGACACAATGTGAACTCCTACCCCTTGTTGCATTCAAATACACCAGAGTTGGTGTAATGATAAAACGATGCTTGCGTGAAAGCCGAAAAATTATCGGCGTGGATCCGTGCCACAGAAGTAAAAAGTGCCAGCGTTGATGATTATGACTTACAACCATTTACATCATGATTGTAGATTATTGTTTTGCTGGATTGGCGCTTTGCGTCAATAGCATCCATTATACAAGCACTATTATTGAAATGAAGCTTGATTTTCGATGAATGACCTCCATTTTTAACAATTGAAACGCTCGTTTGAATTTTTCATTGATATTTTGTTTAAGTTTAGTTAAAAAGCTAGCCACCCTAACGCATTAGTGTTGTGGTACGACCAGAATGTATGTTTGGTTTATACGCTTATAGCGAATGGTTAGATTGCTACACTACTATCCCGGCCAACGCCGAAGGAGATGATAATGATATACACAGGCAAGAGTTTATCCGTCAGTCTGTTAGATGATGGCTTTGCTGAACTGGTATTTGATGCCGAAGGTTCAGTAAACAAGTTCGACCGCCAAACGGTGACAGAACTTGATGAAGCAACCCAAGCATTGCTTAAAGAAAGCGGTGTTAAAGGCTTAGTAGTACGCAGCGCAAAATCTGCATTTATTGTAGGTGCTGATATCACCGAATTTACCGGCTTATTCGCGATGGATGAAGCCGAAGTACTAAACTGGGTAGCAAACACGTCTCAGGTGTTTGACCGCTTCGAAGATTTGCCTTTCCCTACCGTTGCTGCCATTAACGGTTTTGCATTGGGTGGTGGCTGTGAAATGACACTAGCCTGTGACCTTCGCGTTGCAGATACAACTGCCTCTATTGGCCTACCAGAAGTTAAATTAGGCATAATGCCTGGCTTTGGTGGCACCGTACGTTTACCTCGCTTAATTGGTGCCGACAATGCACTAGAGTGGATGACCACAGGTAAAGACAGAAAAGGCGCAAAAGCCCTTGCTGAAGGCGCCGTTGACGCCGTAGTTGCACCAGAGTCATTACGCGACAGCGCACTTTCTATGCTAAAAGATGCCGCAGATGGCAAGTTCAAATGGGAAGCACGTCGTGCTCAGAAGAAAGCCCCATTACAGCTAAATAAAAACGAAGCTATGATGAGTTTTTCTACCGCACAAGCCATGGTATTTGCCCAAGCAGGCAAGCACTACCCTGCTCCGCACAAAATGGTAGAAACCGTTCAAAAAGCCGCAGGCCTTGACCGCGATGGCGCACTTAAGCTTGAAAACGCTGGCTTTGTTGCCCTAACTAAAACCGATGCAGCGCAAGCGCAAATTGGTATTTTCCTAGCCGACCAGCTAGTAAGAAGTAAAGGTAAGAAACAAGCTAAAGCTGCCACAAAAGAGGTAAAACTTAATGCCGTACTGGGTGCGGGCATTATGGGTGGCGGTATTGCGTATCAAAGTGCTGTTAAAGGCATGCCAGTGATCATGAAAGACATTAACACTGAAGCACTAGACCTAGGCTTAAACGAAGCTGCCAATATTCTTGGTAAAGGTATGCAGCGCGGTAAAGTTGATGCCAAAACCATGGCAAAAACCCTTAACGCTATTACGCCTACCCTTGACTACAACACGCTTAAAGATGCAGATCTTGTGATTGAAGCCGTTGTTGAAAACCCGAAAGTAAAAGGCATAGTGCTTAAAGAAGTAGAAGACGTAGTGGCCGATGACGCTATCATCTGTTCTAACACCTCTACTATTTCAATTAACCAATTAGCGAAAAGCTTAGACAAGCCAGAACGCTTCTGTGGTATGCACTTCTTTAACCCAGTACACCGCATGCCATTGGTTGAAATTATTCGTGGTGAAAATACCTCGGAAGATACTATTAATGCCGTAGTGGCCACCACACTTCGCATGGGTAAAACCCCAATTGTGGTTAACGATTGCCCAGGGTTCTTGGTAAACCGCGTATTGTTCCCTTACTTCGCAGGCTTCAGTAAGTTGCTAATAGATGGCGCTGATTTTGTTGCTGTTGATAAAGTAATGGAAAAACAGTTCGGCTGGCCAATGGGCCCCGCTTACCTAATGGATGTTGTTGGTATTGATACTGGCGACCACGCTGCAGACGTTATGGCAGCAGGTATTCCAGAGCGTATGGCACGTATTGGCGACGACCCAGTAACCGTGCTTTATAAAGAAAAACGCTTAGGCCAGAAAAATGGCAAAGGCTTTTATAACTACGGTAAAGACAAGCGCGGTAAGCCTACGAAAGTGGCTGCTGAAGAAGCATACAGCTTGCTTGCTCCTATTACAGCCGATACCAAAGACTTCGACGCGCAAGACATTATTGCACGCTTGATGATCCCTATGGCTAACGAAGCAATTCGTTGCCTAGAAGAAGGCATTGTAGGTACTGCAGCTGAAGCAGATATGGCCTTACTTTACGGTTTAGGCTTCCCTCCATTCCGCGGTGGTGTATTCCGCTGGATTGAAACAATGGGATTAGCGAACTTTGTCGAACTAGCCGACAAATACGCCAGTCTTGGCCCGATTTACCAAATTTCAGATGGCGTTCGCAAGATGGCCGCTGAAGGTAAATCTTACTTCGCTTAATTCCCAAGGAGACTAATAATGAAAGAAGTCGTAGTTATCGATTGTGTTCGTACCCCTATGGGACGCTCGAAAGCCGGTGTATTTAGAAATGTTCGTGCAGAGACTATGTCTGCCGCGCTAATGACCGCATTACTTGAGCGCAACCCAGGTGTTGATCCAGCAGAAATTGAAGACATTATATGGGGCTGTGTACAGCAAACCAAAGAACAAGGTTTCAACATTGCGCGTAATGCGCAATTGCTAACCCAAATTCCACGTACTACAGGTGCAGTCACCGTTAACCGTTTATGCGGTTCATCGATGCAAGCATTGCATGATGCGACTAGCGGCATTATGAGCGGTCGTGGCGATATATACATGATTGGTGGTGTTGAGCACATGGGCCATGTACCTATGAACTACAACATCGACTTTCACCCAGGCCTTGCTAAGTACACCGCAAAAGCCTCTGGCATGATGGGTATGACCGCCGAGCTACTTGGTCGTCAAAATGGTATCACTCGTGAAATGCAAGATGCGTTTGGCGCACGTTCGCATCAGCTAGCGCATAAAGCACACCTTGAAGGCCGCTGGGCTAACGAGATTGTGCCTATCGAAGGCCATGATGCCAACGGTACGCTTAAACTGATTGACCATGATGAAGTTATTCGCCCAGAAAGCACAGCTGAAAGCATGGCGCAACTTCGCCCTGTGTTCGACCCAGTAAACGGCACCGTTACAGCAGGTACATCATCAGCGTTGTCTGACGGTGCGTCTGCCATGTTGCTTATGTCTGCCGACAAAGCAAAAGCACTAGGTTTAACACCTCGCGCTAAAATTCGTTCAATGGCAGTGGCAGGTTGTGATGCAGCTATTATGGGTTACGGCCCAGTACCGGCAACACAAAAAGCCCTAAAACGTGCTGGCCTTAGCATGGACGATATTCAACTGGCTGAGTTCAACGAAGCCTTTGCTGCCCAAGCACTATCGTGCATTAAGCAACTAGGTTGGATGGACAATCTTGATGACAAGATTAACCTTAACGGCGGCGCTATTTCACTAGGCCACCCTCTAGGTTGTTCTGGTTCACGTATATCAGGTACCTTGATTAACCTGATGGAATCGCAAGATGTAGAGCTAGGCTTAGCCACCATGTGTATTGGTTTAGGCCAAGGTATAGCCACTGTATTTGAACGTGTGTAATTAATTATTTACGTTTTATTGAAAGGGCCTTCGGGCCCTTTTTTGTTGCATGAGGTTCGTAAAGCACAATACAGCTTGAGCAAACACGACTATTTTAAAACACGGGAAAGCGGGCTAACTACCCCTTGCGCCCCCTGTTGTAATACATGAGTGTAAATTTGCGTAGTTTTCACATCAGAATGACCAAGTTGCGTTTGCACAGTACGAATGTCGGCACCCGACTGTAAAAGGTGAGTAGCAAATGAATGTCGTAAGGTATGCGGCGTAACCTTCTTTTTAAGCCCACACGCACTTGCGGTTATTCTTATCGCCTTTTGTATGCTTGATTCATCAATATGATGTCGACGCGTTTTTCCATTCTCGGGATCAACCGATAAACGCGCAGAAGGAAAAAGATAATGCCATCCAAGTTCTTTAGGCGCATTTTGGTATTTAACACGCAAACGATGAGGCAAATATACCCCTTGGTAACTAGGGTTATCTAAATCTGCAATAAGGTAACTTTCAACTACACTTATTTGCCGATTAAGCCCAGGTTTTAGCTCTGATGCTAAAGTAACAACACGATGTTTGCCGCCTTTACCATCCCATATTCGAATAGCGTTGTAGTCGAAATCAATGTCTTTTACACGCAACCTCACAGCCTCCATTAAACGTAACCCGCTTCCATAAAGTAACGAAATAGGTAACTTTAAATGAGCAGGAAGTTGAGCAAAAAGCGCAACCACTTCGTCTTGCGAAGCACAACAGGTAACTTGGCTTGCCTGCGACTTGTAACAAAATCAAGGCTCAAGGAAAGAGGCTTTTCTAGTATGTCTCGATAAAGAAATGCCAACGCATTGAGTGCGCTGGCTTGAGTAGCCGGTGCTACATTCTTTTTATTCACTAAGTGAGATAGAAACAATTCTACTTCTTTGTCTCCCATCTCGGCAGGATGCCTAGTATTGTGAAACCGAATATAACTAACAATCCACCCACTATAAAGCTGTATAGAGCGCTTAGCGTAACGGTGATTTCGCATGTGTTGAACCACCATTTGCATAAACATTGATTTCATTTTTATTTTTCACATTTAAACTGTAATTACATACAGCATTACGATTTTTTAGTACGCCGTAAAATAAAAAGGAAACATTCCGTACTTAAGTACAGTGTTTTCAGATACAAAGTGTAGGATATTGATATAAGTTAACTTACGTGCGAAAGTTAAAATATTATTTGGGTGATATATGGAAACTTTCCGCCTTGCATAAAGGATTTTTTCCGTACACTAAATTGTTATAAGGCGTCAGCCTAAACTTCGTTTGCCTTAGTAAAAAAAGTGGTGCAACTACCCTTACCTGTTTTCATTAGC
>NZ_JAGGDM010000059.1:0-892 GCF_017653625.1 Alteromonas sp. K632G | reverse complement strand
ACCCTAGGGGAACCTGGGGTTGGATCACCTCCTTACCAAAATGTCGATGGTGACATTGTTAGTGTAGTGCCTACACAGATTGTTTTGTTATTAAATGAAGAACGCTAAATGTAATACAAACACTATTACGCAGCGGATTTGTCGGTCAGGCAACGCCGCCAGAAATTTGTTTAAGTTTATAATCAATGATTATGATTAAGCTTATTTCGTAGCGAGGCAGTTGAGCGATAAATACCAAGCATAGGCTTGTAGCTCAGCTGGTTAGAGCGCACCCCTGATAAGGGTGAGGTCGGCAGTTCAAGTCTGCCCAAGCCTACCATTTCCTATTAAATAGGGAATGTCACTAGTTAAATCTCAGATAACTAGTTTTACATATGGGGCTATAGCTCAGCTGGGAGAGCGCCTGCCTTGCACGCAGGAGGTCAGCAGTTCGATCCTGCTTAGCTCCACCACTTTTAAGTGCATTTACACAAGTGTATTTAAAAGTGGTATTGATTACCGCGAATGTTCTTTAACAATTTGGAAAGCTGATATTTAATTAGTAAATCAATCAAAATTTGAGTAATTGAGAAGTCGAAAGACGTACTTACTACTCTACTTGACTTGAATTGCTTGTTATCAATCTTAATTTGATAGCAAGGCAATTTCACGATTAGCTTGTCATGCATACAACTGAGTTAGATCTCATCCAGTCCTGATATCAAAAGGCGGGAGAGTTCTTCGCTCAATCATTGTTTTAATAACACTTCGGTGCTTATTAGTGCAATGGTCGAGGTAACAGTTTCTAGTCGACTAAATCGACGAGTAAGCGAAGGCACATACTTTTAGTATGTAACTGAGCGAACGAGGAAAATTTAGGAAGAATAGGAAGTGTTAACGAAGGCCATTTGGG
>NZ_JAGGDM010000058.1:0-940 GCF_017653625.1 Alteromonas sp. K632G | reverse complement strand
GTCTCACTCATGCCTAACTTCCGCACCCTGTCTAATACTATGAAAAACTGAGGCGACAACTATCCTGACACAGGGGGACAATGCTCTTTCTGCTAACTCTGAGTTCGAATTGAGTGATTGTTTAGTTTTAAATTTGACACTATCTTCAGATGATTTTACAGCTTTAACCACTTCTTCTTCAGCATTATATAACTCAAGTAAACTTGAAAGACTTATAATATGAAACGATTGCCCTTCTGATTTTTCTCTATATTCATCAACCAATTCAAATCTTGGGTATAGTGGTTTCTTTCCACTTTGGTGCCACCAGTCAGGTTTTTCGTCGCCAGAAATAAATACTAAATGCTTCTTTTTTTCAGCAGCTAGTAATAGGATTTCATGCCAGATAAGGAGATCTCCAGCTTGATTTTCATCTTTAGTTTTGTCTTTATAACCAGGCGGAATATTTAACTCATTTCTTCGTTTTAGATCTTTTTCAATATCTTGAATATTTAGCGCTTCATCGGATAGAACTCTACCACCTAATATTTCATGGTACATATCACTTACAGGATCGTTCCACCCCCACGATTTTATTACTTTAAGAGTCTTCTTGATTTCGCCTTGATAAGCTTTAATCGCTTCGCGAACATTATTTTCTTGCTCTTCCAGAGCTTTATATTCATCAAGTTCACCAAGTAAAGGATGAGAACCAACGTATTGAAAACTTTGGTTCATTTTTTTGGATAAGGTTTCGTTCATGTCTGCTATTTTTATAGCTCGATTATCCAAAAACTCTCTTACTGCCTGAGCAGGTAAAAACATTCTGTCTGTTTCAGAAAGTGATTTATAAACATCTTTTATTGCATTTAAGCTTTTTACTCCAGGGTGAGATCGTGAATATTTATTGACCAGTTGGCGGAAACTAAACGATCAGTTTGACGATCCGGTTTAGTCGTGA
>NZ_JAGGDM010000057.1:0-955 GCF_017653625.1 Alteromonas sp. K632G | reverse complement strand
CTTTGGTTTGCTTAGATTAAAGAATCTTAGCTACAACACCAGCACCTACAGTACGGCCACCTTCACGGATAGCGAAGCGTAAACCTTCGTCCATCGCGATTGGTGCAATAAGTTCTACTACGAACTTAAGGTTGTCACCAGGCATTACCATCTCTACGCCTTCTGGAAGCTCTACAGCACCAGTTACGTCAGTTGTACGGAAGTAGAACTGTGGACGATAGCCTTTGAAGAATGGAGTATGACGGCCACCTTCGTCTTTGCTTAGTACGTATACTTCAGCTTCGAATTTAGTGTGTGGGTTGATTGAACCAGGCTTAGCTAGTACTTGACCACGTTCAACGTCTTCACGCTTAGTACCACGTAGAAGAACACCAACGTTCTCACCAGCGCGACCTTCGTCAAGAAGTTTACGGAACATTTCAACACCAGTACAAGTCGTCTTAGTCGTATCTTTGATACCAACGATTTCTACTTCTTCACCAACTTTAACAATACCTTGCTCTACACGACCCGTTACTACTGTACCACGGCCTGAGATTGAGAATACGTCTTCGATTGGAAGAATGAACGGCTTATCGATAGCACGCTCTGGCTCTGGGATGTATGAATCAAGAGCTTCACCAAGTTCGATGATTTTCTTTTCCCATTCTGCATCGCCTTCAAGGGCTTTAAGTGCAGAACCTTGGATAACTGGAAGGTCATCGCCTGGGAATTCATATTCGCTAAGAAGTTCACGAACTTCCATTTCTACTAGCTCTAGAAGCTCTTCATCATCAACCATGTCACATTTGTTCATGAATACGATGATGTAAGGAACACCAACCTGACGACCAAGTAGGATGTGCTCACGAGTCTGAGGCATAGGGCCATCAGTCGCAGCTACTACTAGGATAGCTCCATCCATCTGTGCAGCACCGGTGATCATGTTTTTAACGTAATCAGCGTGTCCTGGGCA
>NZ_JAGGDM010000056.1:0-1252 GCF_017653625.1 Alteromonas sp. K632G | reverse complement strand
CAGGGTGAGATCGTGAATATTTATTGACCAGTTGGCGGAAACTAAACGATCAGTTTGACGATCCGGTTTAGTCGTGATCTTATACTCTCTTTTTGGGGAGTAAAACCATGTATATCGAAGCCTTCACCACCCACTTTGGGGAATTATCTGACACGCGTCAATCAGCAAAAGTGACCTATCCACTTGAGGATATTTTGTTTATCACCTTGTGTGGTGTCGTCGCTGGAGCCGAAGGGTGGAGCGATATCCGGGACTATGCCGACGGTCATATTGGCTGGTTCCAACAACATGGTTACTTGCGCGATGGCGTCCCCGTTGATGACACTATTGCCCGTACCATTTCGCGTATCGACCCAGAGCAGTTTAGAGTTTGCTTTATCAACTGGATGCAGGCTGTACATGAAAGCACCGAAGGACAATTGATTGCGATTGACGGTAAAACGCTGCGAAGCTCCTACCAGCGCGGTGACCGCCAATCAACGATACACATGGTCAACGCGTTTGCCTGCACCAATAAAGTCGTTTTAGGTCAGGTTAAAACCTCAGAGAAGTCGAACGAAATTACAGCGATCCCTGAGCTTATTCAGTTACTTGATGTTCAGGACACCTTGGTATCAATTGATGCTATGGGCTGCCAGACCAGCATCGCAGAGCAAATAGTCGAGCAAGGTGGTGATTACCTGTTCACACTCAAAAGCAATCAGGGCAAGCTCTGTAAAGCAGTCGAGGATGCGTTTACTGAGACACGGGAAGCACCACTTGGTGGCTTAACCTTCGAGCAAAAGCGGGGTCGCATAGAAGCCCGGACATACCATGTGTTAAGTGCTGATGACGTGAGCAAAGCGTTCCCGCAATGGCCTGAGTTAAAGACGCTTGGCATGAGCATGAGCTTCCGCCAACAACAAGGCAAAGCACCTGAACTGACATATCGCTACCATATCAGCTCCGCACCATTAAGTGAGAAGCAACTAGCCGAAGCAGTACGTTCTCACTGGGCTGTAGAGAACAGCTTGCATTGGGTACTGGATGTCAGCATGGGTGAAGACGACTGCCAGATACACCAGAATCACGGTGCCGAAAACTGGTCGATGCTACGCCATTTAGCGCTAAACATGTTGCGGGCAGAGTCATCAAAAGGCAGCATACCCGCCAAGCAAAAACGGGCTTGGATGAAAGCCAGCTATCTGGAAGCTGTGCTAACTGCGGGTTTTAGTGGCATGATTAATTAGTGAGCACTCATGCGGTTGCCCTG
>NZ_JAGGDM010000055.1:0-1263 GCF_017653625.1 Alteromonas sp. K632G | reverse complement strand
ATTGACGTGGTCAACCAAAATCACACAACCCAGTTAAGCCGCTTTTTGTAAGTTAGCCATGTCAGCCTCATATTGATTTGGACTCTTGTAATCCAGATATGAGTGCATTCGCTGACTGTTATAAAACATAGTGATGTATTGCAGAATATCCTGCTGGGCAGCACGGCGACTCTGGTAGTGACGCCACTGCACTCGCTCTTGTTTCAATGTGCCGAAGAAGCTTTCTACGACGGCATTGTCCCAACAATCACCTTTCCTGCTCATGCTACCTGTTACCTTGTATTGCGTCAGTAACTGTCTAAATTGTCGGCTTGCGTATTGAGAGCCGCGATCCGAATGATGTATCAGGCCCACTTTAGGTTTACGTTGCCACAAAGCCATCGTTAAGGCATCACACACAAGCTGGGCATTCATCCGCGATGCCATACTCCAGCCCACGATTTTTCGTGAGAATAAGTCAATCACTACGGCCAGATACAGCCAGCCTTCTTGCGTCCAGATGTAGGTAATGTCAGAGACATACGCCTGGTCTGGCTTTTGAGCATCAAAGTCGCGTGACAGCACGTTATCGAAGACAGGTTGCTGATGGTCGCTGTTAGTCGTGACTTTGTATTTTCTACGTCGTCTGACGCTCACTCCAGCTTCTTTCATCAAGGCTCTCGTTCGCTGTTTTCCAACCGGATAACCAAGCGAATTCAACGCGCGTTTCATACGTCTTACGCCATAGGTAAAGTCACTGGCATCTGCTACTTTCTGTACCCACTCAATTAACTCATCATGTTGCGGATCCGGTTCAATGTGTTCCTTGCGTCGCACGGCACTATAGTAATTACAGCGACTGACACCAAGAATCTCGCACATCAGGCTAATCGGCCAGGTCTTCTTATGTTGGGTGATGAAACCGTATTTTACTTGGTTTCTTTGGCAAAGAAGACCGTTGCCTTTTTTAAGATCTCTTTCTCCATTTTCAGGCGCTTATTCTCTGCTCGCAGTTGGCGAATTTCTTCCTGCTCGGGCGTCAACTTACCATTGCCACGAAATGCGTGAGCCCCTTCTGATTCTTGCTCTTTAAGCCAGCGGCCTAACATATTGGCACTGATACCAAGACTGCGAGCAGCCTCAGTAATCTTGTAATTTTGTTCTGTAACCAGACTCACCGCATCCAGTTTGAATTCTTTCGAGTAGCTTTTTCGGGTTTTCATATACACTCCAGTTGAGATAATTATCTCTTAACTGGGTGTGTGAATCTATTGGAGCACGTCA
>NZ_JAGGDM010000054.1:0-1334 GCF_017653625.1 Alteromonas sp. K632G | reverse complement strand
CTGAGGTATCCCCACAAATAATATAGCAAAATCAGTGAGATAAAAAAGAAGGGAACATTCATGGCGTTTGGTGATCAGATCAATCGCCAAACATCACTGAGACCAAACAGCCATGAATGCCCTATCTATTGTGAACAAAGTCGTATCGCTTGTCAGCTTTAAAATGCACAAGACTCGGCAAAAAGCAGTTATTGCTTGTGTTAAGAGTTTGCTCAATGGAAGCGCTGCGACTGTCACAAGCATCGGCCGAGGTATTAACACCAGAGCATTTGAGAAGCATCGAATCAAACGTGCTGACCGTTTGCTTTCAAACCCCAATCTGCTTAGCGAAGCCCCTTTTATTTATGTCGCTATTTGCCAACTATTTTGTGGCAGCACATCACGCCCCGTCATATCAATTGATTGGTCAGATTTAGATGACCGTAAAAAGCATTTTCTCTTACGTGCGGCGATATCTTTAAAAGGTAGGCCCATCACACTTTATCAGGAAGTTCATTGCAACAAGACCAAAGAGAAACCAGCCACACACAGGGCATTCTTAAGGACCTTACACACCATATTGCCTGCCGACTGTCGGCCTATTATCGTCACTGATGCAGGGTATAAGTCACCTTGGTTTAGGGAAGTCTTGGCGCTACGATGGGATATTGTTGGGCGTATCCGTAAGCCCCATTTTTACTCGCTTGATAGAGGAAATACGTGGCAATGTATTCGTCATCTTTACGCCCAAGCAACCGGTCGACCTAAGCGTTTTGATAATAGCCAGATAGTAAGAAGCAATCCCTTTGCCTGTACGCTTATTCTGTTTAAACAAAAGTCCAAGGGGCGTCACGCCACTAACCCAGACGGAACACGCAAATCATCTAAGCGTTCGAAAATCCACGCACAAGGGGCGAAAGATCCGTGGCTGTTAGCGACTTCACTCGCTTCTCATCGTCATTTATCTAAACAAGTTGTCGCTATCTATCGGCAGCGTATGCAAATTGAAGAAGGCTTCAGAGATATGAAAAGCACACGGTTCGGGTTAGGTTACGAACAAAACAAAAGTTACAAAAAGCAGCGTCTTACACTATTGGTGTTACTAACAACGTTAGCCTCTGTTGTCGCCATAATGCTCGGTATGATGCTAGTCACCTCAAGTAAACATCGTCGCTTCCAAGCAAACACCAATACAAAAAGAGTTTTATCGTTCCACTACCTTGGGCTCAGGGCTATCGCCTGTAGGATACGGTTTACCATACGACAATGGAAAGCTGCACTCGAGTGGTACAGCTCCTTAGTAGACGAAGCCTGGGGTGGAGGTACATGAAATTAAATTCGTGGGGATCCCTCAG
>NZ_JAGGDM010000053.1:0-1591 GCF_017653625.1 Alteromonas sp. K632G | reverse complement strand
AAAAGTTGGTATGACTCCCTTTGTCAACCCTGAACGAGTGCTTCCCTGACATTCTTTCAGTCCATAATTAGCTTTATTTTTCGCTCATAATAAATGAACTAACGCACCGGATGAGGCAGTAATGTCGTCGGTTAGTATGCTGGTATTCGTAGGTTACTCATTCGTTGAATGAGCAGAGCTGACCTTACATGTTCCGCCGTAGCACCTTCTCATCAGTCTATGCTCGTGGGTCAATCACGGTTAAGTGATTGCCATCATAACTTTTTCGTAGGTTGTGCCACATCCCGCGGCCTGATCCGAATGCGTTAGCTCAAACTCGTTTGTCATGCAGGTACTCTACTTAACCGTAATTTTGGATTAACCGGTGTGAGTACCACTTCCTTTGCAATAGCCCAGATGTATGCCGCCATTTCCCTGGCTATCGCGGTAATGATCAAGTTGTAGTGCTTACCTTTTTTACTCATGCGCTGATAGCGTTTGCACAGACGCAGCTGGGCTTTCCAGGCGATATCAACAATGTCTTTGGGTAAGCCTTCTTGCCTTAACTGTAATTCGGTAGAGACATTTGCTGGATACCGATAGCTATGCGCACCTTCAATCAGTAAACGCCTTGCTCTGCCGTTGCCGGCTTTGGTAATGGCTCCTAAGTGTCGCTTTCCACCTGATGATTGTTCACTGGGAACTAAGCCCAGATAAGCCATGAGCTTTCTTGGGTGGTCGAAGCGATGTAGATCACCGAGTTCCGCCACAACACCAACGGCGACTAATAATCGAACACCGCGCATCGCTTGAATGGCTTTCACTACTGGATAATAACGCCATTGGTGAACGTGGTGAGTTAATTCATTATCTAGCCTTTCCAGTCGACGGATACGCTCTTCTATGGTTTGCAATTGTTCCTGCAAAACTATTTGCTGCGCCGGATGAGGCAATATCAATTCTGTAAGCCAGCGAAGGTGCTTCTTCGACCAGTTAGCAGTGCCTTCATAGCGTATGTTGTTGCGAAGCAGTAACGCTTTAAGCTGGTACTTGGCTTCTTTTAAATCTTTCATTGCCGCTTCACGAGCACGGGATAAATCCCGAACGGCTTCGTCCTCAGGCTCGGGCACATATATGGGCGTGAGATCTTCAGACTTTAGTGACCTAACGAGTTTAAGCGCATCTCGGCGGTCAGTCTTAATTCGTTCTCCAGGCTTTTTGGGAATAAGAGACGGAGCCACGACATAGCAACAATGCCCTAAACTTGTTATCAGCCGATAAATCCAGTAGCCACAAGGCCCAGCTTCATATACGACGTGAAGTGTTGCACCAGGATATTTAGATTCAAACTGCCGGAGCAGCTTTTTTACACTAGCTTTTGATGAAGGTATCCGTCCGTAGTGAACAGGGCTGGCACCACGTTGCTCCTCACAATAAGCTACTTCATGGAACTCTTTATGCGTATCCAACCCGATAAAAATCATGCTATGTTTGTTCATGCTAGCCTCCAAATTGATTTAGTATTGAACAAACTAATTATGGCTCTGGCTGAAAAGTTAACCCACGAAAATGCGGGGGCTAGCACTTTTACAGGGAGTCATTGTGTCTATGT